>JBJEQC010000123.1:0-16488 GCA_051881555.1 Acutalibacteraceae bacterium | reverse complement strand
CTTTCAGAATATACTTACAGTATTTCAAGATATTATAGCACATTCTTTTTCCATAAATCAACAGTTAATTATATAATTAATATAAATTTAATATAAATATTTAATTTAAAATGCAAAAACCCGCAGAAAAGCGGAAAATCAATCCGTTATCTGCGGGAAAATTTTATGAAATATTTACTGTTGCGGTGTAATCGCCGTATGACCAGCAGTCGTCATCGGTGACTGTCACCGTAACCGTCGCAGTGCCGACGGTATTTTCATCAACGCTGTTAAGATCGGCGCTGATTGTGATGTTCTCGGGAGTGAGCTGAGAAACTGATTCCTCAGGCCCGACAATGGTTATCTCTGAGAAATCAAGCTTGACCAGCTCGACATTTGCATTACCGGGAACATTGATAAAGCTGACGGTATCGGGAGCGGAAATCGTTCTTGAAGTCATACCGTCAACAGTAACCGTAACGGTAAACCGATCAACATCGTCAAGCACGATAGCGCCGGTTATCTCGGAAGCTTCAACCGTAAATTCATTGACTCCTGAATGAATCTTTGAAAAATCAATCGAAGCTATTTCAAAGGCTTCCAATCCCTCAAGCTTCTGCTCGGGAATACCGAACCTTGCGGTTGCGGGGCTGATTGAAACCTTGAACGGGAGGTTTTCAACATAATTTGAAGGCTTGTTGATAAAGCTGCATTCAACAGGCAGTTCGGCAATCTTATAGACCGGAATGGTTATTCTGATAACCTCGGACTGCTTATTGAACGAAATATATTTCGGAACCGAACCTTCTTTTGTCAAAGCAACAAGAGTTGCGTCAATTGTCTTATTCTGGCGCAAGGTTTCGTCAACCGTTCCCCTTGCAACAATACGGCTGATTTTGTTAATCTCTGTTTCGGGGCCGGATACCCTGACTATATTCGATTCGGGGAAAATGTAGCTGTCAATAAAATATCCTTCGGGCGTTGATTCATCTTTAAAATCAATTTCCGCCTCAATGGCAAATTCCTTTTCTTTCTGATAGTCAAAGTAAACCTCAATCTCATCGGTTGAAAGGTTATCAAAATTATAGCCCGGCCTTGCGCTGACGGTGGATACCTTCAGATTAAGTCGGTACGTTCCGACAGAATTGACATAGCTTGTGTCTGCGGTAACAACAATATCGTTAACGGTATCGTCAGACTCAACAATATATCTCTTGCCGCTGATTGTGACATCAACGGTAAACTGAGTTTCTCCGAAAGGCTGAAGCCCGAGATCCTTCTCGATTTTTGAATAATCAATCTGAACGGGAACGCCCTTGACCGTATGAGTTATTTCAGGGCTGAACTCAACAACCACAATAAGCCATATGACAACGGCGGCTATGACCGAGAAGACAAACACAAAGCGGTTGTCATAAAAAAGATCGCTGAATCGTTGTTTCTTATTCTTCATTTCTTTTTACCCTTAAACTTATTCATAAGATTATTAACCACACCGCCGCTTCCCTCGGGAGCAGTTTCGATAAGATAATCCATAAGCAGCTCTCTGAGCTTGGATTCGGTAAGATTTCTTGTCAGCTCGCCTTTGAAAGCAACCGAAATAACTCCCGTTTCTTCGGAAGTTACGACTATCATGGCGTCGCTCTGCTCGCTCATGCCTATGGCGGCTCTGTGCCTTGTTCCGAGGTCGCTGGAAATATCGTTATTTTTCGTCAGCGGAAGAACGCAGCCTGCGCAGATAAGCCTGCCGTTTCTGACTATCGCTGCGCCGTCATGCAGAGGGGCTTTGGGGTAAAAGATGTTGCCGATAAGCTCGTGGGTTATCTTGGCGTCAACAGCCGTGCCTGTTTTTATAACTTCACCGAGCAGCATTTCTTTTTCCATAACAATCAGAGAACCCGTTTTGCTCTCACTCATGCGCTGAACAGCCTTTGCAATTTCGATAATCGCATCGCTGACCATTTCAATATTGGCCGTGTCATTTCCTTTTAGCAGAAAGCTGAGGTTTGAAAATCTGCTTTTGCCGACTCTCTCGAGAACCTGCCTGATTTCCTGCTGAAAAAGAATAATCAGAACTATAAATATATTCTGGAAAATTACACGGAAAATATAAGAGCTTGCCTGCATGTCAAGCTGATAAATGAGCAGATATGCAACTCCGAGCAAAAGTAAGCCCTTTGCAAGCTGAAACGCTCTTGTTTCACGGATAAGCTTAATGCCGTTATAGAGAATAAATGCAACAAGGCAAATATCGAGAAAATCGGTTATTTTAAATTCCAAAGACGGCAGCTTTGAAAAAAAATCGGTTATATTTTCAAAAAATGGCATGCTTTCTGACCATTCCTTTCATTTATTGAAAATATCATAACATAATAAATGACGGGTTGCAAATAATAATTAAATTATTAACAAAAATTTAACTTTCAAAGAAAAAAGCTGATTAAACAGACTCGCAGATAAGGCAAACCGCCTGAGCGGCTATTCCCTCTCCTCTGCCCGTGAAGCCGAGCCCCTCCTCGGTCGTTGCCTTGACGCTGACAAAATCGGGTGAAATTTCACAGCATTCCGCAATATTGCAGCGCATTTGCTCAATATATGGGCGCATTTTCGGCTTCTGAGCAATGACCGTGCAGTCAATGTTAACAACTGAATAGCCCGCTTTTTTCAGAACGGAAACAACCTCTCTGAGCAGAATCATGCTGTCTGCCCCTTTATACTTTTCGTCTGTGTCGGGAAAAAGACAGCCGATATCTCCGAGCGCCGCCGCACCGAGCAGAGCGTCGCTCACCGCATGAAGAAGAACATCCGCATCCGAATGGCCGAGAAGCCCCAACTCATAAGGAATCTCAACGCCTCCGATTATAAGCTTTCTGCCCTCGGAAAGCCGATGAACATCATATCCCTGACCGATTCTGATCATTCCGACAACTCCTTTTCGATTTCTTTAACATCTTCGATAAACTGATCGTATGTTGTTATGCTGTTCAAGACCTTAACAAGCGCATTCGCCGAAAGTCTTGCTGGAAAGGAATAGTATTTCAGCAATGCCGCTCTTTTTTTGGCGCTGTCCTGCCCGCCCGTGAAGCCGAGTTCATACAAATCGAGCTTTGTTATCGGTCTTTCGGGTTCTTCTGCGGCTTCACACAGCACCCCCGCATTGGCAAGAGCTTTCATAATTATTTCTTCCGAAACTCCCTCAACGCCGAGCTTTCCTTCCTTTGAGGGCTCGGTTTTGCGGCTCTCCTTGCCGAAAATATCGGGAATATAGGCATGAACAATATTTTTCGGGTCAACGGTTGAGCCGATAAAAGAACGAATCTTGAAGCCTGCGGAGTCGCTGTCCGTAAGCACTAAAATTCCTCTTTTTTCAGCTAAATTTCTTATCAGACATTGAAGCTCCTTATCCTTGAAAATTCCGAAGCCGTCAGTCTGGATTATAGGCGCATCAATAATTCCGGAAAGCTTGATTTTGTCATACTTCCCCTCAACAATTATTGCTTGCTTTATTTTTATCATTGTTTATCTCCCGCCGGTTCTTGCTAGCCTGACAACGGTTTGCTCAAGCACAAGTCTTTTATCAACAGACGAGCTTTTAAGCATCATATCTGCCTGAGCAAGAATATCTATGCACTCGCAAATATCGTCAAAAGAAAGTGACGAGGCGTTTCTTGCCGCATTGGTCAGCCTGAATTCTCTGCCGGCATAATTATAGTAATTTGCAATCATTTCGGCTCTGCCGCCTGATTTGACCGCCGCCTTTGCCCGGTAAATATCGGAATACTGGGCAATCAGAGCACCGAGAATCTGAAATTCATCCTCACGCTGTTCAAAAAGAATCGAAAGCTTTCTGAATGCGCTTTCAAATCTGCCTGCGGTCAGGTCTTTTATCATGTCAAACACCTTTGCATCAAGGCTTTTGATGCAAACGGCGTCAATATCACTTTTTTTGATTAAGTCATTTTGAGCATAGGCGCAGACCTTTTCAAGCTCATTGAGCAGGGTGTTAAGGTCGCTTCCCACGCATGAAATAAGGTAAGCCGCCGCCCCTTTATCAAAAGAGGCTCCTCTTTTTTTTGCACCGCTTTCAAGCATTTTTATCAAATCAGCTGTTGTTTTCTTTTCGAGTTTAACCGAACAGCCGTATTTTTCAAACAATTTAACAGCCTTGTTCCATTTTCCGCCCTTTGGCTCATATGCCGAAAAAGAAAAAACAAGAGCGCAGTCATCAGGGTTATCCGAAAGAACTTTTTCAAGCTGTTCAAAGCCGTTATCATCAAGCGTATCAAGCGGAAAATCCTTGACCGAAACGCACTTGCTCTCTGCCATCATGGGAACTGCTCCCGCAATTTCATAAATATCCGAAAGAGTACATTCCTTGCCGTCAAAGACATGCAAATTGAAATCCTCAAAACTTTTGTCAACGGTTTTGGAGACGATTTTTTCAATATAAGTTTTTTTAAGGTAGCTTTCTTCGCCGTAAATCAAATAAATACCGAGAGGATTGCTGCGAAGCTTTTTTTTCAATCCGCTCTCATTCAAAGCCGGCATAAAACCATCCTTTCCGTTAGGTCTCACTCTCTGTATGCGCTGACAAAGCCGCCGTCTGCACGGACCGTAACGCCGCCGCACCCGCCTGTTGCGGTGCAGTTAACGCCAAAGCTTTTCAGCTCATTCTGAATAATAACTCCCCTCTTGTTCTCGGCGTTGATAACAACCAAAGAACAGTCCGTTTTTTCAATCCCGCTCGGATAATCGTTTCGGCTGACTATAACATCAACTTGCCGAAGCTCATCGGGCAAAGCCGAAATATCAAAGACGGGATCAAAGCAAATCAAGGCACAAATATCCCGATTACTCAGCAATACGCAATAATTATTATCGTTATTATAGCTTTTTACGGAAAATTTTTCCGAATAACGCATACCTTCAAAACTGTATATTTCGCTCCTTTTGAGCAAAAGACTGCTGCCGTCGGGCAATTCGCCGCAGTAGATTTTATCGGGTCGGTATTCCGAAAGAACTCCGTTCAGAAAAGCGCTTGAAGAATCGCTGTCATCGGGAACGACAATCGCATCAAGCCTGCCGCCAACCGAATCAACGGCAGAGCAAATGTTCCCGAGAGATAAAATACCCGTTCCTCCGCAGCCTATAAGAATATTTTCACCCTCAAAGCTTGCAAGAACTGCGGTTCCGTTGCCGCAATCAATAACTTTCATTCTCGTTTCAGCCCTTTCTTCAGCCGAAAAGAAAAGCATTGAAAATGTAAATACAAAAGCGCAGAGCAAACACGCCGCCCGTTTTACATTTTTGCCGTAATAAGTCATTATCAAAGCAACGGCGCAAACGGCAACTATTCCGCAAATAACCAAGGAAGATTTGTCGCTTTCGGTTCTTGCGGTTAAAAAATCAATTTTTGCCGCATAAGAAGATAAATTAAAAATGAATCCCGAAACCACTCTGCTCAAAGGCGCAAACGGATTGTAAAAAGACGGAAATACCGAACCGAACACAGCCGAGCAGACAAAAAGAATCATTGCAAGACTTGCGGCGGGAACTGCCGCAACATTTACTGCGGGCGAGAGGAAATTGAATCCCCCGTAAATTTTCAGAGATATAGGCAGGGTGAATGCCATTGCCGAAACTGAAATCATAAAAAGCGAAACGACTTTTGAGACTGCTTTATTAAAAAGCTTAATTCTGATTCTGTCAATAAAATCGGAAATATCTCGCCAAATATATTGATTAAACAGAATTACTCCGAGCGACGAAAGCACAGACAGCTGAAGACCGACAGCGCCGAGAGCAAAAGGATTTACCGCCGCAATCGCAGTCAGAGCGAAGCCGAGTGAATTCAGCGAATCGGTTCGTTTCAGCATCACATCTCCGAGCAAAAAGACGAGCATCATAATTCCGGCTCTGATAACAGAATAAGTAAACCCTGTTAAAAACATAAAGCCGACAACAAAGACCGCCGCCGCAAGGCTTGACAGACGCTTATTAATGCCCGTTTTTCTGAAAAGAGCGATTATCAGCATCGACCAAAGCGAAAGATGAAGCCCCGATACGCAGATTATATGTGTAATCCCTACTTTTCCGAAATTTCCGAGAGTCTCGGCGGATATACCGCTTCTGTCGCCGAGAATCAGCGCCGCCGCAAGTGAACCCGTTTCATCGGGAAACACCCGATAAATTGCTTTTTTAATTGCTGAACGCAAATCCAGTATTTTCTTTGCAAAAGGCTTTTCGCTTTCGGAAACATTTGTCAGCGTGAAAGCTCCGTTCGGCGAAAATGCGCCGAGAAACATCCCGTCCGCTTTGCTTGAAGAAAGAGTTTCTGCTCTTGAAGCTCCGATTGCATAAAGGGTAAAATCCCCCTCAATAACATCATAGGGTTCGGCTTCAAGAGGAGTTGAAAACGACAGACGAAGCTTCAGATCTGTCTTTTCTCCGTCAACGGTCAGCGCTTTTGCTTCATAATAATAATTGCCGTATCTCAATTCGGGATTATCCGTCAGAACAGCAGACACGGCGCAGGTTCTGCCGTTATAAGCCATCGCAGGCTGATAAACAAACGCATCGGTGCAAAGCAAAAGAGCACATGCAAGCGCACCCGCCGCAAAAGCGCAGGGAAAAGTTCGGCGTTTACGAACATTCTTTATAAAGACGCTGACAACCAGAGCGGCGGTATATGCCGCAAGAGCAAATACCGTCACTCCGGTTTCATAATTAAACAGAACTGCGATTGTAAAAAAAGCCGTGAAGCCGATAACGGCAAAAGGACGAACCATAAGCTTACATTCCGTCGGTTTTATTTTTCAATCAGAGGAATTTTTCCAAGAAATACGATATCGTCACGCTTTGCAGCGTCGCCCTCTGCAAGAACGGCAGCTTTTGCAACGACATCTGCATCAAATGCGGCGCAAAGCTCCTCAACAGCTCTGAGGGATTCTCCCGTGCTGATAACATCGTCAAGGATAACAACTTTCTTGCCTCTTATCTGCTCGCCCTCAACGCCGTCCATAATAAGAGTCTGAACGGCATCGGTTGTTATTGAGCGGACATTGACGGTTACGGGGTCTTTCATGTAAAGCTTTGCCTTTTTGCGGGCAACAAAATACTTTTTGCCGCTCTGCCTTGACATTTCATAGGCAAGCGGAATGCTTTTTGCCTCTGGAGTTACGATATAATCAAACTCGGGAAGCCTTTTGAGAAGCTCTGTTGCGGAATGAACAGTCACTTCAACATCGCCGAAAAGAATAAAAGCGGCAATGTCAAGCTTATCGTTAATGGGGCAACGAAGAAGGTCTCTTTCAAGCCCTGCAATATTTACTCTGTAATATTCTGACATTTCTTTCTCCTCCCGAATAAATCAGCCTGCAGGCCAACCGAAATCTCTGCCGCTCATCATGTGGAAATGAAGATGCTTGACAGTCTGACCTGCGCTGTCGCCGCAGTTATTGACGATTCTGAAGCCGTCAAAATTCTTTTCTTTTGCAATTTTTGCCGCAACCTCAAAAACATGGGCAACAACGGAGCTGTTGCTTTCATTTATCTCAGCGGCGGAAGCAATATGCTCCTTGGGAATAATCAGAATATGCTCGGGAGCCTGAGGCTCAATATCGTTGAAAGCATAAACCAAATCGTCCTCATAAACCTTTGACGAGGGAATCTCGCCTTTGATTATCTTGCAGAAAATGCAATCCATAACAACACTTCCCTTAAAATTATTTTAACATATCCTTGACGATATCGGCAACGGAATCCATCGCCGCCTTAACGCCCGAAATATCTTTTGTTCCTGCCATTGCGCTGTCGGGTCTGCCGCCGCCTGAACCGCCTGCAAGCTTGGAAACAGCCTTGGCAATATTGCCTGCATGTGCGCCGAGGGCAACAGCCTGTTTGCCGCATGCGCAGGCAAAGTTTGCGCCCGTCTTGTCTGCGCCGATGCCGCAGATAACCGCAACGGCGTTTTCGGTCTCCTTAACCTTATCGCCCATTGCACGAAGCTCGCCGGGATTAACGCCCTCAACGGTCAAAACAACAAGCTTAACGCCGCCGATTTCAACTGCATCGCTCATAATATCGCCCGTTTTAAGCTGAGAAACCTCGCTTCTGAGCTGTTCAATTTCTTTTTCTTTCGCTTTCAGATCAGCCATGAGAACCGACGCTCTCTTGTCAAGCTCGGTTACATTCGCAAGCTTCATTGCGGCGGCTGTATTTCTGATAAGAGAATTATCTTTTGCGATATAATCAAGCACACCGTAGCCCGTTACGCCCTCAATTCTGCGAACGCCCGCGGCAACGGATGATTCGGAAACTATTTTGAACAGACCGAGCTTTCCCGTGTTATTGACATGAGTACCGCCGCAAAGCTCGGTTGAAAAATCACCTGCTTTAACAACGCGGACAATATCGCCGTATTTTTCGCCGAACAGAGCCATTGCTCCGAGCTTTTTGGCTTCATCAATGGGCATTTCAACGCTCGTTACGGGCATTGCCTCCATGATAATCTCATTAACTCTTTTTTCAACGGCTGAAAGCTCGTCGGAGGTCAGAGCCGAGAAATGAGTGAAGTCGAATCTGACGGCTGATGAATTTACGAGCTGACCTGCCTGCTCAACATGAGTGCCGAGAGTTTCTCTGAGCGCCGCCTGAAGCAGATGAGCCGCCGTGTGATTTCTTGCCGCCGCTTCTCTTGTCTTAGCGCAGATTTCCGCCTTAACGGCATCGCCGACCGAAATGCTTTCGCCCTCAACGATTTTACCGAAATGAACAAAAACGCCGTCGGGAGTTTTGGTTGTTGAAGAAACTTCAAATACTGCGTCGCCGGTTTTGATTCTGCCGCAGTCGCCTGCCTGGCCGCCGCTTTCGCCGTAGAAAACGGTTCTGTCAAGCACAATTGCCGCCTCGGAATCGGCAGAAGCAAATTCTGCCCTCTCGCCGCCTGAAATAACGGCTTTTACGGTTGCATCGCAGGTGTAATCGGTGTAGCCGAGGAATTCGGTTGCTCCGCAGTCCTTGAGCGAAACGCTGCCGCCCTTCCATGCTTCCGCTCCCGCATCCTTGCGGGCTGCTCTTGCCGCCGCTCTGCTCTCGGCATAAAGGCGGTTATATTCGTCGATATCAACAGTCATGCCTCTCTCGGTCAGAAGCTCTTTTGTCAGGTCAATCGGGAAACCGAAGGTATCCTGAAGCCTGAACGCATCTGCACCGCTGAGAACCTTGCTGTCGGTATTCTTGATGATGTTTTCAAGAAGATTAAGGCCTGTATCAATAGTCTTGTTGAAGCTTTCTTCCTCAGCCTTGATAACCTTAACGATAAGGTCATGCTTTTCAAAAAGGTTGGGATATGCTTCTGCATTTTCTTTGATAACGGTCTCGCAAACCTTATAAAGGAACAAGCCGTCAATTCCAAGCAATCTGCCGTGGCGGGCGGCTCTTCTGAGCAGACGGCGGAGAACATAGCCTCTGCCCTCGTTTGAAGGCATAACGCCGTCGCCTATCATAAAGGTTGTGCTTCTGATATGGTCGGTTATAACCCTGAGCGAAACATCGCTCTTTTCGTTTTCATGGTATTTGACGCCCGAAAGGTCAATAACATGCTTCATTATATTCTGAACGGTGTCAACCTCAAAGAGGTTATCAACGCCCTGCATGATGCAGGCAAGGCGTTCAAGACCCATGCCCGTGTCAATATTGCAGCTTTTGAGCTTTGAATAATTGCCGTTGCCGTCATTATCGAACTGAGTGAAAACAAGGTTCCAGAATTCAACGAATCTGTCGCAGTCACAGCCTACTTTGCAATCGGGCGAACCGCAGCCGTATTTTTCTCCACGGTCAAAATAGAGCTCTGAGCAGGGGCCGCAGGGACCTGAGCCGTGCTCCCAGAAATTATCTTCCTTGCCGAATCTTACCATATGGTCGGGAGCAATGCCGATTTCCTTTGTCCAGATATCATAGGCTTCATCGTCTTCAAGATAAACGCTGATATAGATTTTATCCTTGGGCATTTTCATAACTTCCGTGCAGAACTCCCATGCCCAGCGGGTTGCTTCATGCTTGAAATAATCGCCGAAAGAGAAGTTGCCGAGCATTTCAAAGAAAGTGCCGTGGCGGGCGGTGATGCCGACTCTCTCAATATCGGGAGTGCGGATGCACTTCTGGCAGGTTGTGACCCTCGTTCTCGGCGGGGTCAGCTCGCCCGTGAAATACTTTTTGAGCGGAGCCATGCCTGCATTGATAAGCAGAAGGCTTTTGTCGCCCTGAGGAACGAGCGAAAAGCTCGGCATTCTCAGGTGACCCTTGCTCTCAAAAAACGAAAGGTATTTTTCTCTGATCTCGTTAAGACCCATCCATTCCATTGCTTTTTCCTCCTAAGGAACAAATAAATTTTTGTTTCGGAATAAAAAAGATGCAGTTTAACAATTCGGACATGGGACGGCTTTCGCCGCGGTACCACCCAAATTGTGCAACTGCACCACTCATTTCCCGATAACGCAAGGCTGCGCCGCCGTTCATCACGGCAGAGCTCAGGGGCGGCGTTCCGTTCGCAATTCAGCCCGACTGCCGTTTCAGCAGCTCGGCAGTCTCTCTGTCAGGGCAAGCGCACGGATTATTCCCCGTCACAGCTTAATATTGATTTACCTTGTTATTATATCATTTCCGGCAGAATTGTCAAGTATCAAAACAGCTTTGCTTCGATATCTTTGATAACCTTAACCGTGCTTTCAACAGTTTTTGAAAGTGCGTTTTCTCCGAACGGAGATTCAAGACCCGCTCCCTCAACAAGCTCCCCGAGCGATACACTGCCCGTCTTTTTCAAAAATTCGATATACTTATCAAGAGCAGCTTCAAAATCATTATACGACAGCTTCAAAAATCCGAAAGCAACGCATTGTGCAATGCAGTAATCAATATAATAAAACGGACTTTCAAAAATATGCATCTGATACTGCCAGCGAGTGCCCTGCTCAAGATAAGGAATGCCCTCAAATGAAAGATAGGGTCTGTATTTCTTTTCAAGCTTCAGATATTCGGCTTTTCTTTCGGCAGGGGTCAGATCGGGATTTTCATAGACGATATGCTGAAATTCATCAACAATAACGCCGTAAGGAATGAAAGAAAGCGCGTCAACAATGTGTTTATAGCGGTATTTATCGGCATTTTTGCCGAAGAATTCGTCCATATATTTATGACAGAGAAACTCCATTGACATACTGTGGCATTCGTGGGTCTCCATGCCAACGGGGAAATCGGGCTTGCTGAAGCGGAACATATAATCAGCCGCAAGCGCATGACCGAATTCGTGAGTTATGACATCAATATCGCCGCTTGTTCCGTTGAAGTTGGCGAGGATAAACGGCTGTTTGTATTTCGGGAAGGTTGTGCAGTAGCCGCCGCCCCATTTACCGTCACGGGCTTCAACATCGAACGCTTCCGCATCAAGCATTTTCTGCATGAATTCTCCGATTTCGGGCTTCATATCCTTATACATACCGAGCGCCCTGCGGAATATTTCGTCTGAATCAATAACGGGTCTCGGCATTTCGCCAGTAACGCTGACAGCGTCATCATAATACATGATTCTGTCGATGCCGAGACGGTTCCTGATGCTCTGTTTCAGCTCAAAAACGGCGGGAACGACATCGGTTTCAACGCTTTTTCTGAAAGCGGCAACCATTTCTTTGTCATAATCAACCCTGCCCATGCGGTAATATCCGAGCTCAACAAAGTTTTCAAACCCGAGCTTTCTCGCAATTTTCGTTCTGATTTTAACAAGGCCGTCAAAGATTTCGTCAAAGGTTACGGCGTTTGCTTCCATGGTTTCGCCGATTGCAAAAGCCGCTTTTCTTCTTGTTTCACGGTCATCGGCTTCAAGCTTTCCCCGAAGAACCGAGAGCGGCATTTTTTCGCCCTCAAATTCAAAAGCAAGCTCGCCCATGAACTTTGAATACCTTGTAACAAGCGCATTCTCCTGCTGCAAATCCTCGATAACCTCGGGTGAAAATGTTTTGAGCGACATTTCAAATTCCTTGAAAACTCTCGGATTAATCAGCTTCTCCGCTTCCGCTTTGTAGGGCGATTCGAGCATGGCTTTTTTATATTTGTTTTCAATCTCGGAAAACAGCGGCATGGCGTTATCGTAATAATCCATTTCCGCATTATAAAATTCATCTCTTGTGTTAAGAGTGAATCGGCAGTTGGCGAGAGAACAGGCTGTTTCAATATCTTCACTGATTTTGTTATATTCGTCCCTCGCTTTTTTCAAATCCTGCGCAGATTCGGCATTTTTTATCTTATCGATTATTTTTTCAATCTCTGCCTTTGCGGCTTCAACCGTCACTCTCTCATAAGGCATATCGCTGACTTTCATTTATATTCCCCTTTCGTATATATTAATGGTATATTATTAACAATAATATTCAAAAAATCGGGCGGCAAAACGCCGCCCTGAATTATTAAAGGTTTAACAGCTTTTCAATTGCCGTTGCTACGCCGCAATTCATGTTTGAATCCGTAACATAATCGGCAATGTCGAGAATGCTCTGCTGAGAGTTTTCCATTGCAACGCCGATTCCCGCATATTCAATCATGGCTCGGTCGTTTTCGCTGTCTCCGATTGCAATGGTGTTTTCACGGCGGATTCCCGTTTCTTTCAGCACCTTTTTGATGCCCTCGGCTTTATTGTTGCCCTTGATAACGCAGTCGGCATAATAACCGAACTGAAAAACGGTTATTTCATCCTTAAAGCGTTCAATGAAATCGGGCGGAGCTTCAACACCCATTGCAAGCACCTGAATTTCATCGTCGGGATAAAGCCTTTCGATATCGTCTGGGCTGTCCAGCATAATATAATAGCTTTCGCTCGCCCGGAGCTTGCTTTCAATCATATAAACATGCTTTTCGCCCTCAAAAACGCACCAATATTCGGGATTCTCAAAGAAATATTCCGCAAGGGAGCGGGTCAGCCGCTTTGACATGGCGGATTTATAGATTACTTTTCCGCCGATTTCAATCATCGCACCGCTTCCGGCAACAATTCCGTCAACATCAAGCTGTTCAAACAGCACGGGCGGAATATTCGCCCATGACCTGCCTGTGTTTATAAAAACCATATGACCGGCGGCTCTTGCTTTGGCAATGGCGTCAATATTCTTTTCGGGGACTATGAAGCTGTCCGCAAGCAGAGTTCTGTCAATATCAAGGAAAACCGCATATCTTTCTTCGGGCTTCAACATCTTTATGCCTCAATCTTATGGAAAATCTTTTTACCTTTTTTAACTACGATCGGCTTTTCTTTAAGCCCTGCCTGAGTGAAGCTCATTGCGGAATCGGTAACCTTTGCATCGTCAACCGAAACGCCGCCCTGGTCAACAAGTCTTCTGCCCTCGCCTCTTGATTTTGTGATTCCCGCCTTAATGAGAACGGCAAGAATATCAATTGAACCGTCGGAAAAATCTTCATCGGCAAGCTTGGTTGAGGGCATATTCGCAAGGTCTGCCGCACCGCTGAAAATAGCCTTTGCCGCAGCCTGAGCCTTTGCGGCTTCTTCTTCGCCGTGAACAAGCTTTGTAAGCTCAAATGCAAGAATTTCTTTGGCTTTATTGAGCTGACTGCCCTCCCATTTATCCATCTCATCAATTTCTTCGAGCGGCAGGAAGGTGAGCATACGGATGCACTTGAGAACATCGTCGTCGCCGACATTGCGCCAATACTGATAGAATTCATAGGGTGAAGTCTTTTCGGGGTCAAGCCATACTGCGCCCGAAGCGGTTTTGCCCATTTTCTTGCCCTCTGAATTGAGGAGCAGAGTTATGGTCATAGCATAAGCGTCTTTGCCGAGCTTTTTGCGGATAAGCTCAGTTCCGCCGAGCATATTTGACCACTGATCGTCGCCGCCGAACTGCATGTTGCAGCCGTACTCTTTATAGAGATGATAGAAGTCATAGCTCTGCATAATCATGTAGTTGAATTCAAGGAAGCTGAGACCCTTTTCCATTCTCTGCTTGTAGCACTCGGCTCTGAGCATGTTATTGACGGAGAAGCAGGCGCCGACCTCACGCAGAACATCAATGTAGTTAAGGTCAAGAAGCCAATCGGCGTTGTTAACCATCATTGCCTTACCCTCGCCGAACTCGATAAAACGGCTCATCTGCTTTTTGAAGCATTCAATGTTATGTTCAATTGTTTCCTTGGTCAGAACCTTTCTCAGGTCGCTTCTGCCCGAGGGGTCGCCTATCATGCCCGTTCCTCCGCCGAGCAGAGCAATCGGTCTGTTGCCTGCCATCTGAAGTCTTTTCATAAGGCAGAGAGCCATGAAATGACCGACATGAAGGCTGTCAGCCGTGGGGTCAAAGCCGATATAAAAAACCGCTTTACCTCCGTTAATCAGGTCTCTTATTTCTTTTTCATCAGTAACCTGGGCGATAAGACCTCTTGCCACAAGCTCGTCATAAATCTGCATATAAAATCATCCTTTCGGTTAATTAACTTAATATTGCTTTAATATCTGCGAAGTCAATCCTGCACAATGGGCTTGAGAAGTTCGTATGCCGCAGCGGCATCGGCAGGGAAATCGGTTACATCTGCTTCGATTGAAACGCATTCAACGCCGATTGCCTTTAAAGGCTCGATAAAATCACGCTGATCGAATTTATCACCCGACTTGGGATAAATTCTCTTTTTATTCAGCGAGGGATCGGGAGCGGGATTTGAAGTGTGGGCATGGATAACCCAACCCTTGTAATCATAAAGAAGCTTGAAATCCTCGTTCTGTTCATACATATGTTTGACATCGGCAAGAACTTTGACATAAGGCGAATCAACCTTTTTTGCAACTTCAATGCCGTCGGCAACGGTGTTGATGGCGTTGCATTCTGCGGGGCGAAGCGGCTCAATGGCAACTCTTATGTTATATTTCTCGGCAACGGGAACAACAAGTCTTTTAAGGAAGTCAACAATCTGCGCTCTGCCCTCCTCAAGGGTCATTCCCTCGGGAATTCTTCTTGCGCCCGATGAGCCGAAAACAAAATATTTAATTCCGAGATATGCTCCTCTTTTGAAAAGCTCCTCAAGGTATTCCTTGATTTTTTCATCGTCTCTTTCTTCGCCGACAACTCTCAGACCGATAAAGCAGTTTGCGGCAAGCATCGGAATACCCGTTGCTTTCATTTCTTCAATATATTCCATAGGCTTTTTGACAATATCCTGGCTGTGACCCTCGGCATAGTCAAAACCTATTTTCTTGATTATTCTCATGCTTTCTGCATTTGCTCCTACGCATGCTCCGATTTTCATTGTTGAATATCCTCCTGTTTTACATTTATTAACATTTCTTTTGCCGTTTCAAGCTGCAAAGCGGTTATTCCGCCGCCTGCGGTTATTCTTGCAATCTCCGCCGCTCTTTCTTCAAATCCGAGAGTTTCAATCTTCGTGAAAGTGTTTGCACCGTCAACGGATTTTGAAATTCTCATGTGCCTGTCCGCCTGCGCGGCAATTCTTGCAAGATGGGTAACGCAGATAACCTGCCTGCCCTTTGAGACCTGACCGAGCTTCAAAGCAATTTTTTCTGCGGCGGAACCGCTGACGCCCGTGTCAATCTCGTCAAATATCAGCGTTGCAACCTCGTCTTTATCCGAAAGCACGCTCTTAATCGCAAGCATGATTCTTGACAGCTCGCCGCCCGAAGCAATCTTTGCAATCGGTCTCGGCTCCTGACCGGGGTTTGCGCTGATAAGAAATTCTATTGCATCCGCTCCCTTTGAGGTGAGAGCGGTTGCCTTGCGGTCAACAACAAAAGTGACCTTCGGCATGTCAAGAAATTCAAGCTCGGCTTTGACCCTTTTTTCAAATTCCTTTGCCGCTTTCATACGACTGTCCGTCAGTTTTGCGGAAAGGATTTTTATTTTATCCGAAAGAGAATAAAGCTTTTCTTCAAGCTCTGCTATTCTCTCGTCGGAAACCTCAATTTCATTCTTTTCGGAAATCGCTTTTTCAAGCGAATTCAGAATGTCGCTCTCCTGAGCGCCATATTTCATTGAAAGACGGTAAAGAAAATCAAGTCTTTCATTAATTTCCGAGAGCCGCTCGGGATTAAAATCAAAATGAGCCGTCAGATTTCTTATTTCATCGGAAAAATCGCTCAGCTCATATGCGGCGTTTCTGACTCCCTTTGCACATTCTTCCGCACCGCCGTAATATTTCGCCGCTTCTTCAAGCTCACGGGCGCAGTCCTCAACGCCGGCAACAAGTCCGTTATCTGATTTCAGAGCGGAATATGCGTTTTCAAGGGCTTTAATAACCTTGCCCGCATTCTGAAGCAGCGCTTTTTCCTTTGAAAGCTCGTCTCTCTCGCCGACTCTGACATTTGCGGCGGTTATCTCATCTATCTGATAATTCAGATAATCAAGGCGGGCGGCCTTTTCGTCCCTTGCGTCATAAAGCGACTCAAGCTCACGCTTAACGGCAACAAGCTTTGAAAAAACCTGCTTATATTCGCTCCGAAGCTCC
>JBJEQC010000122.1:0-3777 GCA_051881555.1 Acutalibacteraceae bacterium | reverse complement strand
CCGTCGACCTCTAGCGTGACAGGCTAGCGTTCTAACCAGCTGAACTACCGGGCCAAATGGTGGGAACAACAGGGCTCGAACCTGTGACCCTCTGCTTGTAAGGCAGATGCTCTCCCAGCTGAGCTATGCTCCCACATCGGCGTCGCTTTCGTCAAGCGACGTGCTATATAATACACTACTTTACCGAAAATGTCAACCCTTTTTTTAAAAAATTTTCAAAATTTTTGATATATTTTTTTAATGCTTTCTGCAAGCTTTTTTATTTCCGCAGATGAAAATACATAACGCTTGTCGCAAAAGTGACATTCAACCTCTGTCTGCGGTTCCTGAGCCATTTCGTTCAGCTCGGTTTTGCCCAGACTGATAAGCGCATTTGTTACCCGCTCTTTTGAACAGTTGCATCTGTATTCGGGGCTTGACGAGTCGAGAGTCTCAAGCTCAAAGCTTTTCAGCACCTTGCGGCAGATATCTTCGGGGCTCATTCCGTCTGAAAGCATCTTTGTAACAGGCTCAATATCCTTGATACATTCCTCAACCTTGTCAATCGTATCGTCAAGCGCCGTGGGCAAAAGCTGAATGATGAAACCGCCCGCCGCTTTTATTGACAAATCGGGGTTCACAAGCACTCCGAGAGCACAGACGCTCGGAATCTGCTCGCTGACCGCAAAATAGCTTGTGATATCCTCGGCAATCTCGCCGGATACAATCGGAGTCTGACCGATATAAGGCTCTTTCAGCCCGAGATCTTTCATAACGGTCAAGCCGCCGTTTTTGCCGACAGCGCCCGCAACATCAAGCTTGCCTTTTGCGTTGAGAGGAATCTCAACAACGGGATTTTCAACATATCCTCTGACATTTCCGCTGCTGTCCGAAACGGCAATCAGCGTTCCCGCAGGTCCGCCGCCGTTGAGACGCAGGGTCAGGCTGTCGTCACGCCCTTTGAGAACCGCTCCCATCAATGAAGCCGCCGTCAGAAGCCTGCCCAATGCGGCAGAGGTTACGGCAGAGGTCTTGTGAATCTGCTCCATGCGGTTAATTATATCTGTTGTGTCCGCCGCAATGACGGTTAAAGTTCCGTCAACTGAAATCATTCTGACAAGTTCACTCATATTATCACTTCTTCCTTGCGCAAAATACCGCTCTTTCGCTGTTCGGAGCGGCTTTATCGGTTGTCATGTCGTTATATACTCCAATCAGTTCAAAGCCCGTTTCGGAGAGCAGAGAGGCGATTACATCAAGGTCATATGCTTGCTCGGTGAAGCTTTCGCCCGAGCGGTAATATACGCCGTCCTCCTCCTCAAAAAAGTCGAGAAGTATATCAACGCTGTTGTCATTTTCATTATAGTTATTCTGCCAGACGCAGAACAGATCGTCAAATTCATAGACGAAAGCATTGTCAGCCAGAATCTCCCTGTGCTTATAAACCGTGTTGACATCAAAAACAAACGCTCCGCCCTTGTTCATAAAGAGAGAAACACGCTCAAAGGTTTTTCTGACATCATCAATGCCGGGCAGATGGTTGATGCCGTCAAGAACGCATATGGCGCAGTCAACCGTGCCGTAAAGGTCGATGCTCTGCATTTCCTGATTAAGAAGCAGAATCTGTTCGCCGGCTTCAAAGGCTTTTTGCCTTGCGGCGTTGAGCATTCCGACACTGCTGTCAACCCCGATAACGTCAAAGCCTCTCTGAGCCATTTTAACCGACATACTGCCCGTTCCGCAGCCGAGGTCAAGCAGAATACCGCCGTTTATGCCGCACAGCGAAAGAAGCCTGCAAAAATAATCTGCACGCTTCTCATACTCAACATTATCTGTCAGACGGTCATAAAACCGTGAAAAATTATCATACGGCATTTTTATCGTCCAGCCTCTTGAAAATTTCCTCATATCCGTTGCAGCCGTACTGAAGCGAGCGGTTGACACGGCTGATTGTTGCGGTGCTTGCGCCCGTCTCGGCAACGATATCGCTGTAAACCTTTTTATCTCTGAGCATTTTTGCAACAACGATTCTCTGAGAGATTGCCTTTATTTCTGAGACCGTGCAAAGATCCTCAAAGAAATCATAGCATTCCTCAAGAGTTTCAAGATTCAGAATAGCTTCAAACAAAAAATCAACATTTTTATCTTTGATATTATTGCTCATTGTAAAACCGCCTTTCATACTTTCATGCTTTAATATTTTAACACATGAAAAGGAAAAAGTAAATAACCATTTTATGAATTTTCGTATATTTTTAAAAACCGAATGCTTTGATGTTTATTGATTTAAATTGTTTATTGACTTAAACAATGAATAATAATAAAAATTATTATCAACAAACCGGGATTTATCTCTATCAAATGGCAAAACTTGAATTTAACTCCCTCCGTCACGGCTTCGCCGTGCCACCTCCCTCAAGAGGGAGGCGAATAAGCAATCTGCTCACGGCGAAAATCAAACTAACTGTATGGGCTCCCTCCTGAGGGTGCGGGTTGCCGGTGGCAACCTCTGAGCGTATGCTCAGAAGCACCGACCGAGGCGGGAGCCGAGAAAGCTGGCGCATAGCGCCTGAGGGAGTAAAAAAACTCGTTAAATTCCTATTTTTCCGAACTGATTTATTTAAGTTACTGCAGCTCGGAATCGGAAAGCTTAATCCGTTTTCTCAAAGTTGACTTAATTAGTTTATAATGTTAAAATCATGTTATCAACATTAAGGTCTAACGGGGAGATTCATTTGATTAAAGCGGTAGTTTTTGATATGTATGAGACGCTGATAACTCAATATAAATGTCCGCTGTATTTCGGCAAACAGATAGCAATTGATGCGGGGATTGATGAAGAAAAGTTCTGTGAACTTTGGAGCACTGCGGAAGAAGACAGAACCGTAGGAAAAATTACCTTAGAAGAAATTATAGAAAAGATTCTTAAAGAAAACGGTTGCTATTCCGAAAAGAAATTGAGTTATATTGTTAATAAACGCATTAAATGCAAAGAGGAAGCGTTTGAACATTTGCATACAGAAATTATTCCGATGTTGGAAGCTTTAAAAGAAAAGGGAATTTTAATCGGCTTAATAAGTAATTGTTATTCCGAAGAATCGGCGGTTATTAAAAACAGCATTTTGTATTCTTTTTTTGATGTTGCCTGTTTATCTTTTGACATGGGTATTCAAAAGCCGAATAAGGCAATATTCAAAAGCTGTATCGAAAAGTTGAATCTGCAACCCGATGAATGTTTATATGTCGGCGATGGCGGAAGCAGTGAATTGGAAACGGCAAAATCGGTTGGTATGAAAGCCGTTCAGGCTGTGTGGTATATTAACGAAGTAACCAAACATCCTTCAAAAATTAAATCCGACTTTGAAACTGTTGAAACGCCGCTGAGCATTTTAGATATTCTTTGATAAAATACATGCCTTGATTAAAGGCAACACGGTAGGGGCGACCTGCGGTCGCCCGCCTGAAAGCAAATGAAGAATGAAGTGTGCCTGCGGCACATGAAGGTAGGGGCGACCCTGTGTGGTCGCCTGTGTTTTGTAAAAGTGATGTTTGCTTCTCAAATTATGGGTAGGCTTCGCCTATGACCGATTGTAATTGCTCCGCAAAATCTGTTTGTCATATCGTATTTGTTGAAAAATCACAATTTTTCGGTAGGGAACGCTGTCCTCAGCGTTCCGAGAAAACATGCACGGCTTACGGAAAATCCGTAGGGTTCGGCGTCCCCGACGAACCGATTCGCCGTAGGCGAATAATATGTATATTTTCATAACGGCGGGAGCAAACCCCCGCCATACTTTA
>JBJEQC010000121.1:0-3817 GCA_051881555.1 Acutalibacteraceae bacterium | reverse complement strand
CGTCACGCCCTGCTTTTCGGCAACGCGCGCGGCGAGGGTGTTGTCCTTGACCACCTCTTTCCATATAGCCCTCGCCGATTTCAAGAACATCCTCCATGTCAACAAAGGACATTTCAAGGTCAATCTGAGTGAATTCGGGCTGACGGTCGGCTCTCAGATCCTCGTCACGGAAACAGCGGGCAATCTGCATGTATCTGTCAAAGCCCGCAACCATTGAAAGCTGTTTATAAAGCTGAGGCGACTGAGGCAGAGCGTAGAACTTGCCCTTATGCACACGGCTGGGAACAAGATAGTCTCTTGCGCCCTCGGGGGTCGATTTTATAAGAATCGGCGTTTCAATCTCGATAAAGCCGTTTTCGTCAAAATAGTCTCTTGTTATCTTGGTTATCTTGTGGCGCAGAAGAATATTTCTCTGAAGATCGGGTCTGCGCAGGTCAAGATAGCGGTATTTAAGCCTTGTAAGCTCCGAGGTCTGGCAATCCTCAACGATTTCAAACGGCGGAGTCTCGCTCTTTGCAAGAACCCGCAGATCCGTTACCTCAATTTCGATATCGCCCGTGGGGATTTCGGAATTCTTTGAGGAACGCTCTCTGACAACGCCCTGAGCCATGAGAACATATTCGCTCCTGACCGAAGCCGCCTTTTCAAATATTTCCTTTTCTGTTGACTCATCGAACGCAAGCTGAACAATACCCTCTCTGTCTCTCAGGTCAACGAATATCAGAGCGCCGAGGTCTCTCTGCCTCTGAACCCAGCCTGCGACGGTTACGGTCTTGCCTGCGTCGGAAAAACGCAGAGAGCCGCAGTAATGCGTTCTTTTAAGTCCGGTCATAAAATCCATTATATTCTGTCCTTTCCTGTATTCGCTGAACAATTCCAGGCGAATACTCAGTTAAAACTGCTGATTGAGAATTGCCGAAAGGTCAACTCCGTCAAGCTCGCCGCCGAGCGATGCATTCAAAGCGGCAGTTTCTTCTTTTATGATAAATTCCATAAAGCTGTCTGCAAAGCCGTCAAGCTCTGCTTCGGTTGTTTCGCCCGTTGCCATGTTCTTGAGCTTTGCCTTTTTGGAATTAAGCTCGTCATCGCCGAGCACCATGGTGTATTTAGCGCCGATTTTGTCGGCATATTTCATCTGAGCCTTGAGCGAACGGCCGACAACATCGGTCTGAGCCGAAACGCCGCTTGCTCTGAGGTCTGCAACGATAGCCGCCGCTTCAAAAGATGCGTTTTCGCCCATGGGAGCAACATAAATATCGCAGGTCGGCGGAGCGGGAATTTCAATGCCCTGAGCCTGCATAACCATGAGCAGTCTGCCCGTTCCCATGGCAAAGCCGAGAGACGGAGTGTGAGGGCCGCCGAGTTCTTCAAGCAAACCGTCATATCTGCCGCCGCCGCAGACCGTTCCCTGCGCTCCGATTTCGGTTGAAACAAATTCAAAAACGGTTCTCGTGTAATAATCAAGCCCTCTGACTATGCGGGGATTGATGACATATTCAATATTCATCTTGTCAAGATATTTCTTGACGCTCTCAAAATGCGCCGAGCAGTCATCGCAGATATAATCAAGAATTGCGGGAGCGTCCTTTGCAACCTCCTGGCAAATCGGGCTTTTGCAGTCGAGAATCCTCATCGGATTCTTTTCGAGCCTGCCCAGACAGGTCGGGCAAAGCTTGTCTTTTCTCGCTTCAAAATATTCACGCAGAGCATTGTGATAATTCTTGCGGCATTCGGGGCAGCCGATTGAGTTAAGCTCAAGCTGCAAGCCCTCAACGCCTAAAAATGCAAAAATCTCATTTGCAAGGGAGATGATTTCGGCATCCGCCGCGGGAGACGCCGTGCCGAGCATTTCAACGCCAAACTGCTGGAACTCTCTCCATCTGCCCGCCTGCGGCTTCTCATATCTGTAGCAGTTGAGAATGTAGCAGAGCTTTTGCGGCAGAGCCTCGTTGAAAAGGCCGTGCTCAAGAAAAGCTCTTGCCGCGCCTGCCGTTCCCTCGGGTCTGAGGGTTATCGAGCGGCCGCCCTTATCGTCAAAGGTATACATCTCTTTCTGAACGACATCGGTGGTTTCTCCGACGCCTCTCCGGAAAAGCTCGGTATGCTCAAAGACGGGAGTTCTGATTTCTCTGAAACCGAATTTTCCTGCAATATCAAGCATTATCTGCTCGATAAACTGATTTTTATAAACCTCATCGGGCATTATATCCTGAGTGCCCTTGACGGCTTTGGTAACAACTGCCATATTGTTTTCTTCCTTTTCGGGTAAATTGATTTTGATTGAAAAAACGGGGCCGTCCGAATATGAGACGACCCCGAGAAAATCGCATTTCTGCCAACAGGAACGCCTGAAAAAGGTCAGTCCTTTTTGGGATTGACAATCTCACGCCAATCCAAGTCGCCTCTGGCAAGCGAATGAATAAGAGCTTCCGCAGTTGCAATGTTGGTTGCAACGGGAATGTTGTGGACATCGCACAGCCTGAGAAGCGTCGCTTCGTTAGGCTCATGGGGCTTTGCAGTCAAAGGATCACGAAAAATCAGCAAAAGGTCAATCTCATTGCAGGCTATGCTTGAAGCGATCTGCTGATCGCCGCCCTGAGAGCCGCTGAGAAATCTCGTTATTTCAAGCCCCGTTGCCTCTGCAACGACCTTACCGGTCGTTCCCGTTGCAAAAAGATTATGACGGCTCAGAATTCCGCAGTATGCAATGCAAAACTGAATCATAAGCTCTTTTTTTGCGTCATGGGCAATTAAAGCAATATTCATTTCGGTCCCCCTGTTCCTTTGTTCTTGTGTATTATAATATCAAATAATATTGCGTATGGCAAGTACCAAATACAATTTTTCTCGCTTATTCGGCACTTTCCTCGCTCTGAGTCTCGCTTTCAGGCTCGGTCAGAGGCTCGAAAGCCTGCTCTTCGGCATCTGCGGGAGCTTCTTCATCATCGCTTTTGAGAACCGTAACGGCTGCAATCAGCTTTTCGCCGTCGTTGACTTTCATAACTCGAACGCCCTTTGAAGGTCTTGCGCAAACACGGATGGTCTCCATAGGTATTCTGATAATGATTCCGTCCGAAGAAATAAGCATAAGGTCATCGGCGGGGTCAACAACCTCGATTGCGGCGATATCGCCGAACTTTTTAACATGATAGTTGGTAAGACCCAGACCGCCTCTGTTCTGAGGTCTGTAATCCTCAATGGGGCTGAGCCTGCCGAAGCCCGTTTCGCTGACGGTCAGAACCATTCTGCCCTCTCTGAGAATATCCATGCCCACAACGCAGTCGCCCTCTCTGAGCTTCAGCGCACGGACGCCTCTTGCCGTTCTTCCGATGACTCTTGCATCCTCTTCGTTGAACGAAATGCTCATGCCTTTCTTCGTTGCAACGATGATATTTGCCTTGCCGTCGGTAAGCTTAACCCAGCCGAGCTCATCGCCTTCATCAAGATTGATGGCAATAACGCCCGTCTTGCGGATGTTCTTATATGTGTCAAGCTCCGTGCGCTTGATAATGCCGTTCTTTGTGACCATTGAAAGATAATACGTCTCTTCCCGGCCGAAATCGGGAACCTTAATCATTGCGGTTACCTTTTCATCGGGCATAAGCTGAAGAACATTGACAACATTGGTGCCCTTACTCTGGCGTGAACCCTCGGGAACATTGTAGCCCTTGATTCTGTAAACACGGCCAAGATTGGTGAAAAGCATAATGAAATCATGGGTGGAGCAGGTGAACAGAGTTTTGACATTATCCTCTTCTCTCTGCGTGAGACCCTTGACTCCCTTTCCGCCTCTGCTCTGCTGCTTATATTCGGCAAC
>JBJEQC010000120.1:0-3833 GCA_051881555.1 Acutalibacteraceae bacterium | reverse complement strand
GAAATCGATGCCGCAGGTGCACAGGTTGATGCCATCGGCATTGAGCTTGAACAGTTTGACGAAAACAGAGTAACAATATTCAGCGAAAATGATATCAAAGCTCTCAAAGCAAAGGCAGAGGAACTCCTTGCAGACGGAAACATGGGTGAAGCCGAAAAAGCAAAGCTCAATGAATACAAAGCTCAGGCAGAAAAACTCATTGAGATTATCCACACTCCCGAAATGTATTTCTCCGCACGCTTTTTCTACTTAATCTATGATTGCTTAACATGGGCGTTTAACGGCATTTGCTTATTGCTCTCAAAAATATTCTGACGATAAACAAACAAAAAGGAACTGCTTTATTTCAACAAGGCAGTTCCTTTTTGCATATATGTATCACATAGGAAGAAAGAAGTTGTCAATATTAAGTGATTAAATGCTGAAAATTTTTGAAAAATAAATTACCGTTCGGAAATCCGTAAAAAAATATTGAAAAGTAATGAAAATTGTTATAAAATTTGAATAAACGGTATGATTTTGTACGGAAAGGGGGATAACATGACTCGTCTTGAACTGACGGAGCTTGTCAAAAAAGCTCAGAGCGGAGATGAAAAGGCTCTTGAAGAAATATATTCATTTACCCGTCCGCATATTTTCAGCATGGCGTATTCCGTGCTTAAAAACAGGGATGACGCCGAAGATATTGTTCAGGATTGCTATGTTACGGTTATTTCAAAGCTCGGCGAGCTGAAAAGCCCCGAAAGCTTTGAAAAATGGCTGAACACCCTTGCAGCAAACAAAATCAAGGATTTTATCAAAAAGAAGAAGCCCGATCTGATAGGCGACGAAAATCTTGATTATATTGCCGATATTGCCGAAGAATCAACGGATTATATTCCGCACAGCAAGCTTGAAAGAGAAGATAACAGCGAAACCGTCAGCAAGCTTGTAAGCGAACTGTCCGAAGATAAGCGCAAGTGCATTGAAATGCATTATTTCGACGAAAAGAGCGTTTCGGAGATTGCAGATGAGCTTGATATTCCCGAAAACACGGTCAAAAGCCGTCTGCATCAGGGCAGAAAAGAAGTCGGCGATAAAATAAAGAGACGTTCCACAAAGCTTCTGATTACCATTCTCATTATAATTATGCTGATAACCTGCTCGCTGAGCGTTTCGTCTTCACGCAAGGTTATTTTCGACTTTATTACCAAGGTTTATGATACATATATCGATATTCTGGTTACGGATCCTCCGCAAAGTAACGAGCCGTTTTCGACTTTTTATGAGATGACCTATGTCCCCGAAAACTTTGAACCGGATGAAATAACCCAACAGGATCAATTCCGTTCGGAAAGATATGAATATATCGGTGAGAAAAAAGGAAGCCTGATATTTTATCAGTGTCCTCTTGCCGAGAGAATGTCAATCGACGGAGAGGGAACGGAAATTTACGAGCTTGACATCGGTGACCGTCATGTGAAATTTTTCAGAAATGAAAGAATGGTTATGTGCATCTGGAATGATGAGGAGTGTATATATACAATTAATGTTAAACCCTCTATTTCCGACGAAGAAATGATAAAAATTGTTGAAGGCATCGTTCCGATGTAAAGGAAATCCTCCCCGAAGCGATTTGCTTCGGGGAATTTTTTTAGGATTCAGAGGTGTAGTCTGAAAAATGTCTCGAAGATAACCGCCAATCTCTCAAAAATCAGTTCAATTAAATCGTCAATATATATTTCTTTGTGACCGTTTGATGAAAGCATTGGCTCCGTTTCGGATTCCGTGAATCCGCAGACGGTGCAGACCTGCTCGCTCAGACCCTCGTTAACCGCCGTCGGGTTAAATATTCTTACCCATTCGCCGAATTGATGCTCGGCAAGCGGCAGGGTTTCGGTGAAGATCTTTCCGCACTGCTCGCAGACCGAAACGCTTGAACCGTGTTCACAGCAGGTAGAAGCCGTTACGGATTGTTCGGTAAGGCTGTGACGGCAGGAGGTCTGAACATTTATATATGCGTTTCCCGCATTGCCGCTTTTATAAGTGTCAAAAAGAGTGTTTGAAATAAGAAAATAGCTTTCGCCGTCATTTGCGGAATAGCCGTTTTCGTATCTCTCGAAAGGATAAATAACCTTATCCGAACCGGTCGGAGCAGTAAGAGTTATTGCCGCCATAAAGGATTCGCCTTTGTCCAGCGGAATTGAATCGTCAAGGTCAAAGGTGATAAGCCCTAATTTGTCTGTTGTAAAGGTGTAAGTGTATTTCAAATCGGAATTAAACGGAGCATCACTATCCGTAACGCCGGTATATATTTTTATTTCAGCCGTTAATCCTGTCTGACGAATCCAGAAAGAAACGGAATTAATGTTTTCATTGCGCTTTGCGGTGTATCTGTTTGCAACGGTGATTTTTCCGCTATATGATAAATTCCCTGCCGGAGCCAGTCCGTTATATGTATAGCAGTAATCGTAAGCGCTTTCATCGGTCAGAATAAAGCTATAGAATTCACAAAGGTTCTTGTCCTCATAAGAGAGCCAGAAGTATCCGTTATCGCCCCAACTTGTGCCCCAGCTGTTTTTGCACAGCCAAGCCCCGTCGGCTGTCGGCTGATTTGCTTCATTGAAGTTTTCTTTCGGATATGAATCATCCCAACCGACAATTGTTATTGCGTGATTTGTTCTGCCTTCTTCGCTTGTGCGCTCGGTGGGATGGTAATGACATGAGTTGGTTGCGTTGTAATATTGAGTATCATGGTAATACAGAGCCATAACCGCTCCGGTACTCATTATGGCGTTTTTGACTTCGGTCATGCTTGAGTAATAATAAAGCGACTTGAAGACATAGCCCGAGCCGGAATCATATCTTGCACTTTCGGGATAATTGCCCATTTTTGATAAATCCGAGGGATAAAACGGATAATCGCTTTCGTTTGCCAATCCCGAACGCCTTGCAAGAGTGACCGCAACCGTCGGAGCGTTTGAGCCTGAATTGTACGGAGAAGTGTTATTCGTTCCGTCGGCGCAGAGGTTGTCCTCGGGGTCTGACGAAACGGGATTTTTGGAAAACCAGACAAGATGCGCTTCTGAAAAATCAATTTCATCTGCCGACGCAAGCCCCTGCATCACGGCGTTTGATTCGAGAGAAGCGCAGGAAGAAAACGCCCAGCAGTTCCCCGAATATCCCTGATATTTAACGCTTGTCACCGAGCCGATATCCCTCAGGTCAAAGGCTTCAGGAATTGCTCCCGCAGTGCTGAGAGTGCAGCCTGAATCATAAACGGGATATTGCGGAATCTCATATCCGTCGGGATAATAGTTCAGCCCTTCGTTGACTATCGGGAGAAATTCAAAATCCTCGGTTTCCGTCACGGAAGCCGAAACAGGAATAAAAATTTGTAAAAATAATGCAGTTATTATTACGAAAGACAACATTTTCTTTTTCATGGTCAGAACCCTCCTTTTTTGTTCGCTCACTAATAAGACGATTCAAAAATCAAAAAGGTTTGTTTTTTTTGAAAAAATTTGCAGAAATTCGGATTTTTTTATCAAAAAGCCGATGATGTTCGCTTTTCCGAACATACAATATTATACAATATTTTTCGTAATATGTCATTATTTTTATTTTTTATTTGAAAGCGGAAGAAAAACATGTTATTATTTTTGAGTAAAAACAAATCATCATTAAAGGGGTGTTGCAATGTTTCAGGCAAAATCAAAGAGAACCGCGATTCTGTGCATTGTTGAGATATTGAATAAATATACCGACAGCGAGCACACAATGACACAAAAGCAGATTCAGGAGAAGCTTGAAACGGAATACGGGCTGAAGCTTGACCGAAAAGCGGTTAAAAG
>JBJEQC010000119.1:0-3838 GCA_051881555.1 Acutalibacteraceae bacterium | reverse complement strand
TGTCTGTCCTCGTTCTGATCTGTGCTTGATACACGAATGTATCCGTATGTATTGCTCAACGTTCTATCACCCCGTATTAATTTCGCTTTCTTTTCATCCACGCAATATCATACCCCATAACATCAGCCAATTCGACTGCTTCGGAATAACGCAGAGAGCCTCGGCGGAGTTTGCCTGAAAAGTTCGGTACGCTGTCGCTCCAGCCGTATTCATCCGCAAGCATTTCAACAAGTTCTATCATCGTCATTCCCTCACGGACTATGTAAGATTTGATTTCGTTTCGTATATCCATTAAATCATCCTTTCTGTGTTTCATTTGTGATGCACCGTTCAAAACAGGTGCCGTTAATATTCATTGTTTCGTGTGTTCATTTGCGGTTTGGTGAAATGTTTAATTCTGCCGTGAACCGTGTTCGCTGTTAGGTGTATCGCTGTTCCGTGTGGATTAACATATCAAAACATTGATTTGTTCGCCGGTTTCACATCGTTTGAAGATTATCTGCGTTTTTTGCCGTTCTTCCTGAAAGCCGTTCCTGCCCCCGGTTTTTCAACGGCGTTTTGTTTCTCTTGGCAGGCTCTCTATGGTCATCGCCTACTTCCCCGAAAAACATATCACTTTCAGACGGTCATTCAATTTTTGCGGATTCGTTATCCGTTGACCATATTTTAGCGAAATTTTTCATTGTTTCCCGTATTTCCAAGAGGATGGAAATTTATATTTTTCCCAATTCACCAATACCGTGATAAAAACTCTCTCAATGTGATATTGAAACTTGAGTTGTAATGTGTCACAATATATTCAGAAAGAGCGCGCTTTCAATTATGAAAGAGAGGTTTTATTATGAAACTGAATATAGGTGAAACCATAAAAAGATTAAGAAAAGAAAAAGATATTACACAGGAAGAATTTGCAGAGGTTCTTGGTGTATCGTGTCAGTCTGTGTCCCGTTGGGAAAACAATTTGTGTTATCCCGATATTGAGCTTATACCTATCATTGCATCTTTTTTCAGCATATCAACTGATAAGCTTATGGGCATTGATGAGATAACGGAGAAAGAAAACATTGAAAAATATCTTGAACGCTTTCAGCTTGCAATCAATAAGGGTAAGCTTAACGAGTGTATAGCAATTGCCCGTGAAGGTGTTAAGGAATATCCAAACAGCTATGTTCTTCTTGACAAGCTGATGTATGCTCTTTTTGCTTCGGGCGATGATGACGGCAATATTCCCGAATGGGAAGAAAATATGAAAAGGTATGATGCCGAAATAACGACATTGGGCGAAAGAATAATGAAATACTGTCCTGACCTGAATATCCGCATTAATGCAACGGCAAGACTTGCTTTTAACCATTGTTTGCACGGCAGAAAAGAAATCGGTAAAAGGATTTTTGAAACCTTACCGTCAATGAAACTTTGCCAAGAAAAGCAGATTTGGTGGGAATTAGAAAAAGATGAAAAATTACCGTTTTTGCAGAAAGCAATTAAAGACAGCTATGAGTTATTAAACACTTTTATATGGCTTTTGGCGGATGCGGATGTTGTCGATTTTGAAACCGAGTTTATTGCTTTAAAAAAGCTTTTTGAGCTGGAAAAACTTATACTTGACGGCAACCGTCCTAATAATAATTGGGGTACAGTGTGGCTCGATTTTGATATTGCCAAAAGATATGCACTTATGGGTGATTATGATAATATGTATAAGCACCTGCGTTTGGCTGCTGATGAAGCAAAGGCCTTTGACAACAGACCCGATGAGCAGAGATACAGCGCAGTTCTTGTTGGTGAGATTACAGAAAGAAGAACAGACTTTGAAACATCAGACACTCGCCCTCTTTGCGAAATACTCCGTGACAAGTGGCTGATTCACGATGAATTTGATTCGGTGCGTGATACCGATGAATTTAAAGAAATTATAACAATGCTTTGTGATTAAAAAATACAAACAACGTATTTAGCAACTGCTCTCTCTGTGAGGGCAGTTTTTGCTTATATTTATAAAATTTTTATAACTCGGCATGAAAGTACAAAAAGACAGACAGACATGGGTATATAATAGGAATGAAAACAAAGCCTCGCCTGCGGCTGACGCACAAAGGCAGTTGCAGGATGCACTGAATTTTGAAGGCAACGACGAAGAAAAGAAAGTCAAAATGTATCTCAATACCCTCGGCATCGACTACGATTCACTCACAAAAGAGGAACTTGTGACACAAATCAATATCCTCAAAAAGTCCAAGCATATGAAAAGTCCGTATAGCAAAAGAGGAAAAGCCCGAAAGAGGCGCAAATGATAAAAGCAGGCAACACCACAACGGATGTTGCCTGCTGAAATTCTATCTCATATCTGATAACGGGGTATAGTCTGTGTTATTTTGCAAATACTCTTCCATTCTGCCACTTAACAGCAATTTCACATAACTCATGGGGTCATTGTAAATGAGATAATCAAGTTCCGATGTCTCATACATATTGTTGGCATATTCGTTTTCAACGGCAATGCAATCGATTGATACCAAAGAACCGTCAGTCATTTTCACTTCAACACCAGCGGTGTCAATGTTAAATTCACAAGACATAATTTGATTTTTCATAGCAGAAATCCTTCCTCATTTTCAAAATAATAAGCAATCCTGTTTGGCATCCGCCGCACTTTGTTGTTTCTGCTATGCTGTCTTATCGGAAATCATCAGGACAGCGTTCCCTACGAAAAGTCCATATATACCAACAATTTTGCGTAAATCATAGACGGCGGGAGCAAGCCCCCGCCCTACCGTGAACCTTCACCTTTTACATCTTCGCTATTCACTCAAAAAAGCTTTTGCGGAACAATTACAATCGGTCATAGGCGAAGTCTATCATTAATTTGCGAAGCAAACTTCATTTTTGCGAAAAACGGGCGACCACACAGGGTCGCCCCTGCCTTCATGTGCCGCTGGCACACTTCATTCTTCATTTGATTTATGCGGGCGAACACGGTTCTCCCCTACGGTTGAGCCGTTGGTTGTTATTGTTTTCGGTAACACTGAGGAGAGTATTCCGATATGTTTGCAAAAAAATAAAGCAGCAGATGCGGTTAAGCCGTTCTGCTGCCTTTTTTGTTAATTACCGACCTCTATGCTGATTTGATTGAAGATACGCAAAAGGTCGTCAACCGATGCTTTCTCTTTTTCTTCTCCCTTGATATCAACGATGCACTTGCCCTCGTGCATCATTATGAGCCGTGTGCCGTATTCAACGGCAAATCGAAGATTATGGGTGACCATCAGCGAGGTCATATTTCTTTTTCTGACGAATTTATCCGTAAGACCCATTACCGTTTCGGAGGATTTGGGGTCGAGCGCCGCCGTATGCTCATCGAGAATCAGCAAATCGGGGCTTGTCATGTTTGCGATAACAAGCGCAAGAGCCTGCCTCTGACCGCCGCTGAGAACGCCGACCTTTGCATTAAGGCGGTTTTCAAGCCCCATTTCGCATTCTTCAAGAAGCGAGCGGTAATAATCGATTCTTTTGGGATTAACGCTTCTTGAAAGCCCGAAAAGCTTATTTTTATTATCGGCAAGAGCCATATTCTCCAGAATCGTGAGATCGGCGCAGGTTCCCGCTTTCGGATCCTGGAACACCCTGCCTATCTTCTCGGCACGGCGGTATTCGTTCATTTTTGTTATGTCTTTTCCGTTAAAAATAACCTTTCCGCTGTCGGGAGTGAGCGAACCGCAGATGAGGTTCAGAACCGTGGTTTTTCCGCTGCCGTTTGAGCCGATAACGCAGACAAATTCGCCGTCATCGATTTTAAGGTTAAAATCCTTGAAAAGCGTTGTCGCATCGGGAGTTCCGA
>JBJEQC010000118.1:0-3873 GCA_051881555.1 Acutalibacteraceae bacterium | reverse complement strand
CCGTCATTCTTTGAAGCGGGAGCATTGGCAGGAGCGGAGTTGCTTGAAATATCTCTGCTTGCCTGCGAGGATGAGTTTGAGCCGAAGTTGGGAATGCTCGGTGCTGCGGGAGCTGATGACTTGGGAGCCTCAGGAGCAACGGGAGCGGCGGGCTTTGCAGCAGGTGCGGAAGCTGCATTTGCGCTTGCTACTGCTGCCGAAAACGGATTTGCGGGAGCCGCTGCGAATGCGGGCTTCTCGGGCTCTTTGGCAGTTGAATCAAAACCTGTTGCAATAACGGTAATAACCATTTCATCGTCGAGGTCGGGATCAAACGCGATACCCCAAGTGATGTTTGCATCCTCATGTGCCTTTGCTGTGATGATCTCTGCTGCGTTCTCAACATCTTCAAGATCAACATCGTCCGAAGCGGTTATGCTGATAATAACGCCCTTTGCACCTGCGATTGAGGTTTCAAGCAACGGGCTGGAAACGGCTGCGTTTGCGGCGCACTCCGCCTTGTCCTTGCCCTTGGCTCTGCCGACGCCCATGTGAGCATAGCCGGCGTCTTTCATAACGCTTGTTACATCGGCAAAATCAAGATTGATGAAGCCGGGGATCTTAATAAGCTCGGAAATGCTCTTAACGCCCTGAAGCAGAACTTCGTCTGCCTCTGCAAAAGCTTCAGCGATAGTCTTTTTCTTTTCGTCAAGCGCACGAAGTCTGTCGTTAGGTATAACGATAAGGCTGTCCACATGCTCTGCGAGCTTTGAAATGCCTTCCTGAGCCTGAACCATTCTTCTGCGGCCTTCAAACTTGAAGGGCTTTGTAACAACGCCGATAGTCAGGCAACCCATATCCTTGGCAACCTGAGCGATAACGGGAGCAGCGCCTGTTCCGGTTCCGCCGCCCATACCTGCGGTAATAAACACCATATCGGTGCCTTTAAGGGCGTCGGATATTGAATCCTTGCTTTCTTCAGCGGCCTTTGCGCCGATTTCAGGCTTGCCGCCTGCGCCCTGACCGTGAGTTGATTTCTCGCCGATCTGAATCTTATGAGTTGCTTTTGAATGAACAAGAACCTGCTTGTCGGTGTTAACGGCGATAAACTCAGCGCCGAGAACGCCGGAGGTTATCATTCTGTTAACGGCGTTTCCGCCGCCTCCGCCTACGCCGATTACTTTTATCTGAACCGCACTTTCAAAATCGTTGTCAATTTCAAATGCCATTGGTTTGACCCCCTATGGATTTATTTTTCCTGAAAACCTTAGTATTAAACAGAATTATAATAACATGGATTTATAAAAAAAACAAGGAAAATTTTGAAAAATATCTTATTTTTCGTCTTTTTTTACAGTTTAGTTATAATTTGCCCGAAAATATGCAAAAAATAAGCATCATTTCGGGCAATATATTTGTAATTTGGAATTTTAATTGCTATTCGTCGCTTTCGGGAGCGGTTGTGGTTTCTTCTCCGTCTGCCTGTTCATCACTTGCGTCATTCCAATCTCCGCCGTTGAATTCAACAAGCTCCTTTATGTCGTCGGGGTCGGACGGGCTGAAATATGCCTTCTTGGGAACGGTCAGATTAATTGTTCCGCTCTGGTCGGGGTCAATCGTGTTTTCTTCTCCGATAACTCTCTGACCGAGCGATATCTTTGAAGCAAGCTCCGAGGAATCGCCGAATTTCATAACGATTCTGCCTTGATAAATAAAGTATATATCCGAAGCTGAGGAAATATTAATGAGGTTAACATCTTTCAATCCGCTTTCCGCAATTGCTCCCGTAATCGTTCCGAGGAGCGACAGCACGCTGTCGTTTTCTTTTTCGTCGGATAAAAATGACAGCTTCACGCCGGGCTCTGCGATAACCGGAACGGCTCCCTCAATCAAAGCCACTCCCTCGGACGGCTGAGCCGCAAGCTCAAGCACCTTTAAATCGCTGTTTGTCAGGGCATAGAACCCGTTCGCCGTCCTTATGGCAAACGCCTTTGAGGTTTCCTCAAAACGGATAATAATTCCGCTCGGAAGCTTTCTCGTTATATTGACATTCTTTGTGTAAGGCAAAGTTTTTTCAATTGAAGCTGCGGCTTCGTCCGTGTCGGCAAAAAGCAAGCTTTTGCCGAGCTTTATTCCGCTTGCTTCAATAATTTCCTCCTGTGTATAAGGGCTTGTGCCGTCAACCGTAAATGTTCTGACCCTGAATGCCGCAAAAAGAACAATCGGGCAGATTATCATACAAATTAAAAGCGTAAAGGCAGTTATGACTATTGCAAGCCTGAAACGCCTTTTTCTCTTTAATTTCTGAATTCTGATTTGTCTTTCCTCGGGGGTCAGCCTGCGTTCAGGCGCCCTTTGCATTTCTCTGTCCATTTTACACCCACCGTCAGTTTGTTTTTATTCTTTTTGCGTCTGCTCCAAGCTCTTTGAGCCTTAATTCAAGGGACTCACAGCCCCTGTCAATATGATGAATATTTTCAATAACGGTTTCGCCCTCTGCGCCGAGAGCCGCAACCGCCAGCGCACAGCCGCCTCTTAAATCACACGCTCCGACCCTTGCGCCGCTGAGCCTTTCAACACCCTCAATAACGGCAACACAGCCGTCCTCAACTCTGATATCCGCCCCCATTTTGATAAGCTCCGGAACATGACGGAAGCGGTTTTCAAATATTTTCTCGATTATAACGCTCGTTCCCTCTGAACGGGCAAGCATTGCGGTGACTATAGCCTGAGAATCCGTCGGGAAACCGGGATACGGCATGGTCCGCAGGGATTTTATTCTTGAAATTCTCTTCGGAGCTTTAACGGTAAGCTCCTTTTCGCTTTGATTGATTATGCATCCTGCCGCTTCAAACGCGGGAATAACCGGCGAAAGATGATCGCAGTCAACGCCTTTGACCGATATTTTTCCTCCCGCCGAGGCTGTGCAGGCAATGTATGTTGACGCAACAATTCTGTCGGGAATTATTCTGTGCTCACAGCCGTGAAGCTTAGCCTTTCCTTTTATGCGGATAACGCTTTCGCCTGCACCGCTTATCTCGGCTCCGCAGCTTGAAAGGAAGCGGGCAAGGTCAATGATTTCGGGCTCTCTTGCGGCGTTGGTTATAACCGTTTCTCCGTCTGCTCCGAGAGAAGCAAGCATGATATTTTCGGTTGCTCCGACGCTCGGGAATGCAAGGCTTAAAGCGACGCCTTTCAGCCCGATCGGCGCACTGCATTCAAGCAATCCGCCGTTATCGTCAATCACCGCACCCATGCTTCTGAATGCGCTTAAATGAAGGTCAATCGGTCTCAGCCCTATCTCGCACCCTCCGGGAGCAGAGACACAGCCACAGCCGAATCGGGCAAGCAATGCGCCGAGAAAAAGAATTGACGAACGCATTTCTTTCATAAGTTTCTCGGGAATTCTGCTTGCATTTGCACCCGTGGAATCAACAATAACAGTATGCCCCTCACGTTTCGTCTTACAGCCGATAAAATCAAGTATTTTCATCGCCGCCGCAACATCGCTCAAATCGGGGCAATTATGTATAATGCTTATCCCGTCAACCGCCGCCGCAGCAGCAAGAATCGGAAGAGCACTGTTTTTTGAACCCTGAAGCTCAACGCTTCCGTTAAGCGGATTCAGCCCGCTGATAATGATATTTTCCATGACCCACGCTCCTTTGATAATAAAGGAAAGAATAGAAACTCTGTTCCATACTATTCAAAGGAAGCGGCAGGTGTGAATTATTTAACTATTTCGCAAAGAGTGTTGTAAATTCGCTCGGTAGCGTCAATAACCGCCATGGCCTTGGCGTTTTTGCCGAGGCTCAAAAGCCTTTCTTTGTCGGCAAGCATCACAAGCGAAAGGGGAAACGTCTGTCCGCTCTGGGTAAAAGTTCCGCTTATGCT
>JBJEQC010000117.1:6717-17080 GCA_051881555.1 Acutalibacteraceae bacterium | reverse complement strand
CGGTGTATTTATCCTCGGAGGCAATCCAACTGACTCCCGTTATTCCGTCCGCCATAAGCATAACCTTGAATTTTGCGTCGCAGGGTTCGTCACTGCCGACATTGAAAAATGCTCGGTAAACGGAAATGCGTTCGTTTCTCGCCGCTTTCTTTTCAATTGCGAAATAATCGGGCAGATTGCTGCGAACGGGTGAATTCATGCCGCATGCGTCAATAACAAGGTCGCCGTAAAAATCGCCCTGTTCGGTTTTAATACCGACAACTCTGTTGCCCAGAATAATCGGCTCGGTAATTTCACAGCCGTAGACGATTTTAACTCCGCATTCAAGCGCATAATTGATAAGATGGGCATAGATATCCCTGCGCTCCATTTTGATTTCAAGCTTTTCTTTGGGCACATGCTGCTGAAGCGGTACGGAAAAAGAGGGATTGAAAAAGGTCATATCCTCTTTGTATTCGTATTTATCCTCGGGAGGCATTCCGACGCCCGCAACATCAAGCGCTTCGGGAGCAAAAATATCCGTCCAGTCGTAGCCGAGATGACCCTCCTGCTCTTTTTCATAAACGGTAACATCAAAGCCTGCCTTGGAAATCAACGCAGCGGCGGCTATTCCGCCGTGACCGAGACCTGCAACAATAATTTTTTTGCCCATTATGTTCCCTCCGAAATACAAACTTTAAAAATAAAAGAGTTCCGATAAATTATTTATGATACAGCTTTTTGGTCTGATATCTCGGCTCGCAGGTGAGATTGATGCCGAGCTTTCTGTAAACATCCTGGTCAACCTGAGACAGAATTACCGTTGAATGAGCCTCACAGCCCTCAAGCCCGCCGATTGCGTCAAGAGCTTTTTTTGCAACGGGGTTTGTGTTTGCGCTCATTGAGAGGGCAATCAGGGTTTCATCGGAATGAAGCCTCGGATTATGGTTTTTAAGAATTGAGGTTTTGAGTTTCTGAATCGGTTCAATTATTGACGGTGCAATCATCAGAAGGTCGTCGGGCAGACCCGCAAGGCTTTTGGCGGCGTTAAGAAGTGCGGCGCTCGAAGCACCGAGAAGATCGGAGGTTTTGCCGGTCACGATTTTTCCGTCGGGCAATTCGATTGCAACCGCAGGCTGACCGTCTGTTTCTGCGCTTCTGTCAACGGCGGCTTTGATACACTTTCTGTCCTCAACGCTGACGCCTGCCTGATTCATAAGGCTGATAATCTTATCAACTGCGTCATGCTTGCCTCTGCCCATTCTGAAATCGCAAAGAGCGGCAAAATAACGGCGGATTATCTCCTGCTTTGAAGCTTCCTTAACCGCCTCGTCGTCGCAGATTGCATAGCCTGCCATGTTAACGCCCATATCGGTGGGTGATTTATAGGGGCTGACTCCCTCGATTTTTTCAAATATCGCATTAAGAACGGGGAATACCTCAACATCACGGTTATAGTTAACCGTTGTTTCGCCGTAGGCTTCAAGATGATAAGGGTCAATCATGTTAACATCGTTGAGGTCGGCTGTTGCCGCCTCATAGGCAAGGTTAACGGGGTGCTTCAAAGGAAGATTCCATATCGGGAAGGTCTCAAACTTAGCATAGCCCGCCTTGTTGCCTCTGAGATTTTCGTGATAAAGCTGAGAAAGGCAGGTTGCCATTTTTCCGCTTCCGGGGCCGGGAGCTGTTATAACGACAAGCGGTCTTTCGGTTTCGATAAATTCATTTTTGCCGAAGCCGTTTTCGCTGACAATGTGGGCAACATTATAAGGATAGCCCTCAATCGGATAATGGATAAACACCTTGATTCCGAGCTGTTCAAGCTTCAGCTTGAATGCCTGAGCGGCAGGCTGCTCCCTGAACTGAGCCAGAACGACGCTGCCGACAAAAAGCCCTGCGTCTCTGTAGGCGTCAATGAGTCTGAGAACATCAACATCATATGTAATTCCGAGGTCACGGCGCATTTTGTTGCTCTCAATATCGCTTGAATTGATAACGATAACAACCTCAACATTATCCGCAATGCTTTTGAGCATTTGCAGCTTACTGTCGGGTGCGAAACCCGGAAGCACTCTTGAAGCATGAAAGTCATCAAAAAGCTTGCCGCCGAATTCGAGATAGAGCTTACCTCCGAACTCGTTAATTCTTTTTCTTATCTGCTCCGACTGACGGCTGATATAAGCCGCATTGTCAAAACCGATTTTTTTCAATTTCAACACCCTTTCATCCGCTGTATATTTCTCAACACACAGATTTATTTACACTATCTGATTTATTATATAACAAAGCTGATGTCAAATCAAGCCGAAAAAGAAAAATAAATAAAATATGCGGATTCGCTTTCACGAACCCGCATAATTTATTGACTTTTTTTAATTAAAACAAATCTTCCTGATTTGCGGTTTTGATTCCTGCGCCCGCAAGTGCGGCGGCGGCAAGCTGATTGTCGTCAACTCTGAAAATCATGTAAGCGCCCGCATTCGATGAATTGAACGCATAAGTATATTCAACCGCAATGTCTGCTTCGGAAAGCACTTCAAGGATTGAAGCAAGGCTTCCCGGAGTGTCGGAAATGGCGGCGGCAAGAACATCGGTCATCGTTGTGATATACCCGCCGTCCCGGAGCGCTTTCTCAGCGTTTTCGGGGTCATCGCAGATAATGCGGAGGATTCCGAAATCCTGAGTGTCGGCGATTGAAAGCGCCCTCAGATTGATCTGATGATCCGCAATAAATCTTGTTGCCTGAGCAAGCTTGCCCTTTTTGTTTTCAATGAAAACGGAAATCTGTTTTACGCTCATGTCAAAACTCCTTTCTTATCAATCGTGAAGCTTTCTCTTGTCAATAACTCTGACCGCCTTGCCCTCGCTTCTGGTTATTGTCTTGGGAGCGACAAGGTGAACCTTGGGATTGATGCCGAGCATGGTCTTGATGGCCGCCGCAAGGTCTTTTTCTTTTGCGGCAACATCCTTGACGGTATCGGAGAACTGCTCGGGGTTAAGCTCAACTGAAACATCGAGAGTGTCGGTGTTATGCGCTCTGTCAACCTCGATAAGGTAGTTTGCGGAATAGCCCTCTTTAAGCAGAACTGTTTCGATCTGTGAGGGGAATACATTGACGCCTCTGATGATAAGCATATCGTCGCTTCTGCCCATGGGCTTGCTCATTTTAATCAGAGTTCTGCCGCAGGAGCATTTCTTTCTTGAAAGAACGCAGATATCTCTTGTGCGGTATCTGAGAAGCGGGAACGCTTCTTTGTCAAGGCTTGTGAAAACAAGCTCGCCCTTTGAGCCCTCGGGAAGAACCTCGCCGGTCTCGGGGTCGATGATCTCGGCAAGGAAGTGATCCTCGTTGATGTGCATTCCCGTCTGCTCCTCGCATTCAAACGAAACGCCCGGGCCGCTTGTCTCGGTCAGGCCGTAAATGTCATATGCCTTGATTCCGAGAGATTTTTCGATATCACGGCGCATTTCCTCCGTCCAGGGCTCTGCGCCGAAAATACCTGCTTTAAGGTCGATTTCATCGGGAGAAACGCCCATTTCCTTGAGGGTTTCGCCGATATATGCGGCGTATGAGGGAGTACAGCAAAGAATGGTTGCATGGAGATCCTGCATGAACTGAATCTGACGCTCGGTGTTGCCCGAAGACATGGGCAGGGTCAGACAGCCGACCTTATGAGAACCGCCGTTGAGACCGGGACCGCCTGTGAAAAGGCCGTAGCCGTAAGCAACCTGGCAGACATCCTCGTTTGTTCCGCCTGCGGCAACGATTGCACGGGCGCAGCATTCCTCCCAAAGGTCAACATCCTTCTGAGTGTAGAAGGCAACAACACGGCGGCCGGTTGTGCCGCTTGTTGACTGAATTCTGACGCAGTTTTTAAGGTCTGTGCCGAGAAGTCCGTAGGGATAAGCGTCGCGAAGATCGGCTTTAGTCAAAAACGGAAGCTTATGCAAATCGTCAATTGACTTGATATCGTCGGGTGTAACGCCTTTTTCGTCCATAAGGTCACGGTAATACTTTACGTTTTCGTAAACATGCTTAACCTGCTTTACAAGCTTTTCGTTCTGGATAGCCCTGATTTGCTCGGGAGAAGCGGTTTCAATCTCAGGCTGATAGTAATTGCTCATCGGTAACACTTCCTTTTTATTATATGTTGTAACCCATTTCAAACGCTTTGAGGTTCAGCTCGAGGAACTTCGGCGGAACGCTCTCTTCAAGCGCTTTAATCCACTTTTCTTTTGAAACAAAAGCCATATTCTTTGCCATTGCGCCGATAAGAACGACATTGACCGCCTTTGCCGTGCCTGCTTCAACGGCAAGAGGCAGAGCGTCAAAAGCTTCAACATCTGCGCCCGCCGCCTTGATTGCGTCGATAACGCCATCGGGATATTCGGCAGAGCCCATAACAACGGGCATCGGGTCGATGGTCTGAGTGTTGACGATAACCTTACCGTCGGGTTTGAGATATTCAAGCCATCTTGCGGCTTCAAGCTGTTCAAAGGCAAGAATTATATCAGCCTCGCCCTTTTCGATTATCGGAGAATAAACTTCATCGCCGAAGCGGACATAGGTGACAACCGAACCGCCTCTCTGGCTCATTCCGTGAACCTCCGAAACCTTAACATCATAGCCGCAGTCGAGCAGGGCTGAACCGAGGATTCGACTCGCAAGCAGAGTTCCCTGACCGCCGACGCCGACTATCATAATTGACTTATTCATGCTTTATCCTCCCCTCTCATTCAATAGCGCCGAACTTGCAAAGCTGACTGCATACATTACAGCCGAGGCATTGCGTGAAGTCAATGTGAGCCTTGCCCTCTTTCATGCTTATGGCGGGGCAGCCTATCTTCATGCACATCTTGCAGGATTTGCATTTTTCGGCATTGACTTTAAGGGGCGGATTATGTTTAACGGTTTTAAGCAGAGCGCAGGGTCTTCTTGAAATAACAACGGCGGGGCCGTCGGCTTCAAGAGCCTGCTTGATTCCGTTTTTGGTTTCTTCGAGATTATAGGGGTCAACAACGCAGACATTGCTGATTCCGACGGCGTTTGCAAGCTTTTCAAGGCTGACTGCGCAGGCAGGCTCGCCCTTGATGTTAAAGCCCGTTGTCGGGTTCTGCTGATGACCCGTCATGCCCGTAATGGAGTTATCAAGAATGATAACTACCGAATCGGTTGCGTTATAAGCAATATTGATAAGACCCGTAACGCCCGAATGTATAAAGGTTGAATCGCCGATAACGGCAACGCTCTTTTTGGCGTTTGCGGGGTCGGCGGCGTTTCTTCCGTGAAGCCCCGAAACCGAACCGCCCATACAAAGAACGGTATCCATCATTCCGAGCGGAGGAGTTACGCCGAGAGTGTAACAGCCGATATCACCGCTGACGGTAACATTAAGCTGTTTCAAAGCATAGAAAAGACCTCTGTGAGGGCAGCCTGCGCAAAGAACGGGCGGTCTCGGAACAATATCAATATCCGCTTTCATGCTCTCGTTCTCTTTGCCGAGAATGACCTTGGCAATCATGCTCTGAGAATACTCACCCTGAAGAGTGAACGCCTCTTTGCCGATAACCTCAATGCCGTTCTTGCGGCAATGAGTTTCAAGGTAATCGTCAAGCTCTTCAAGAACATAAACCGTTTCGCACTCTGTGGCAAAATCCTTAATGAGCTTTACCGGCAGAGGATAAACACAGCCGAGCTTCAGATATGAAGCATTCTTTCCGAGCGCTTCTTTGGCATATTCATAGCAGATGCCCGAAGCGATAACGCCGATCTTTTTGCTGTTGTATTCAACCTTGTTAAGTCCGTTTTCAACGGCTTCGCTCTCGCAGTAAGCAATCTGATCAAGCACACGCTGTTCAACCTTGACATGCTTAACCTTTGCATTTGCGGGAACCATAACATATTTCTGAGGATTCTTTGTGTATTCTTTAAGCCCGCCGTCAGCTCTGTCAGCTGTCGGCGCAACACTTCTTGAATGAGCAACTCTCGTTGTAAGTCTGATAATAACGGGAGTATCGAATTTTTCCGATAATTCAAAGGCTCTCTTGGTGAAATCAAGGCATTCTGCTGAATCCGAGGGCTCGAGCATCATTGTTTTGGAAGCAAGCGCATAATGGCGTGAATCCTGCTCGTTCTGAGAAGAATGCATTCCCGGGTCGTCGGCAACGAGAATAACCATGCCTGCGTTAACTCCGGTATATGAAGCGGTGAAAAGCGGGTCGGCGGCAACATTCAGACCGACATGCTTCATGCCGCAGAATGAGCGTGCGCCTGCAACGCTTGCGCCGAACGCAACTTCCATGGCAACCTTTTCGTTAGGCGCCCATTCCGAGAACATTTCATCATATTTTGAAGCAAACTCCGTGACCTCGGTGCTCGGAGTTCCGGGATAGCTTGAAACTACCCGACAGCCTGCTTCGTACAGGCCTCTGGCAACCGCCTCGTTGCCCAAAAACAGCTTCTTCATATCTCTATCTTCCTTTCGACCTGCGTTGCAACAAGGCTTTCGCCGCAGTATATTTTGCGAAGCTTAGGCTTCTCGATTTTGCCCGTAGGATTACGGGGAACATCGGCAAAAATAACCTTGTGGGGGCGCTTGTATCGGGGAAGATCCATGCAGAACTCGTTAACCTCGTCCTCGCTGAGCTTGCAGCCCTCTTTGACCTCGATTATCGCCGCAGTTATTTCTCCGAGCCTTGAATCGGGCAAACCGATAACCGCAACATCCTTGATTGCGTCGTGCTTTCTCAGGAAATCCTCAATCTGAACGGGATAAATGTTTTCGCCGCCCGAAATGATGACATCCTTTTTTCTGTCAACAAGATAGATAAAGCCGTCTTCATCCTCCTGAGCCATATCTCCCGTGAAAAGCCAGCCGTCACGGAGGACATCCTCGGTTGCCTTTTCATCATTATAATAGCAAAGCATTACGCCGGGACCCTTGACGGCAAGCTCGCCGACCTCGCCACGGGGAACTGTTTCGCCCTTTTCGTCAACAATCTTTGTTTCCCAACCGTAGCCCGCCTTGCCGATTGCGCCGACTTTGTCGATATTCTCAACGCCGAGATGAACACAGCCGGGGCCAATGGATTCGCTCAGGCCGTAGTTGGTGTCATACTGATGATTCGGGAAATACTTGAGCCATCTCTTGATAAGGCTGGGCGGAACGGGCTGAGCGCCGATATGCATAAGTCGCCACTGACTGAGCTCATAATTATCAAGGTCGATATCCCCTCTTTCGATTGCGTCTAGGATATCCTGCGCCCAAGGAACAAGAAGCCAGACGATGGTGCATTTTTCGTCTGAAACCGCCTTGATTATCCACTCGGGCTTTGCGCCTTTGAGAAGCACCGCCTTTGAACCGGTGATAAGACTGCCGAACCAATGCATTTTTGCGCCCGTGTGATAGAGCGGAGGAATGCAGAGGAAAACATCGTCCTTAGTCTGCGAATGGTGATTCTGCTCAACCTCGCAGGAATGGACAAGCGCCCTGTGAGCATGAAGAATGGCTTTCGGGAAGCCCGTTGTTCCCGATGAGAAATATACTGCCGCATCATCGTCGTCCGTCAACTCGATGCCGGGATTTTTTGAAGTACAGTATGTAACAAGCTTATTATAGCTTTCGGCAAAGGTCGGACAATCCTCGCCGAGATAAAATCTGAGTTTAACATCGGGAATGCGGTCGCTTATCTGCTCAATTCTTCCGACAAACTCGGGGCCGAATATCAATGCGTCGCTTTCTGAAAGCTTTAAGCAATATTTGATTTCATCGGCTGTATAGCGGTAATTCAGCGGCACGGCAAGCGCACCTGTTTTCAATATGCCGAAATAAATCGGCAGGAACTCGATGCAGTTCATAAGAAGAATAGCAACTCTGTCGCCCTTTTTGATTCCTCTTGAAAGAAGAAGATTGGCGAATCGGTTTGCTCTCTTGTTGAATTCATCCCAGGTTATTTCGCATCTGCCGTTGTCGTTTGCACCCTGCTCGATTAGCGAATACTCACGCCATGTAACACGGCTTTTTTCCTGAAACTCGGGATTGATTTCAACAAGGCTCACATCGTCTTTATAAAGAACTGCGTTTCTTTCAAGAAACTCTGTGATAGGCATCCTGTCATTCCCTTTCTTTTTTTTAATCTTGCAGATTACTCCACACACATCTGCTGTTTCTTCCGTCTTATTCTGCCTTGCATTCGCCGGTGTAGAAGAATTCGGTCTCTTTCTCGTTTGATGACTTTGTGACAAGGCTGACAACGAAGCACAGAGCAACCGAAAGAATCATTGCGGCAACGGCAAAGACGGGGCCTTTGTTTGCAAGCATAACGACGGTTGCATTTTCGGTAAAGCTCGTTGCGATTTTAGCCGCGGCAGGGATAACGGCAACGGCAAAGCCGCCGAGGATTCCCGCCCATGCACCTTTTGCGTTCATCTTCTTCCAATAGAGCGCAATAACATAGGGTGCAAGGAACGAGCCCGAAATGATTCCCCATGAATAGCTCATCATGTCAAGAATCGGAGTGTCGGTGTTTGCAATTACATAAGAACCTATTATAAATATAACACATAAAAGCTTAATTGTAAATGTTGTTTTTTTAACGGGCATATCTTTTTTGAAATGACCTATAAAATCGATGGTAAATGTTGAGCTTGCGGTCAGGGTTATCGAGCAGAGAGTCGAAACCGAGGCGGCAATCAGAAGAACGAGAACAACGCCGAGCAGAACCGAAGGCAGGTTGACAGCCTTGAGCATTTCGGGAACGATATAGTCCTGAGCGGGAAGAGTTTCGGGGGTGAAGAACCTGTAGCAAAGCGAACCGATGAAATATCCGCCGCCTGCAACGAGGAAAGCAAAGAAGGTTGAAATCAAAACGCCCTTTTTAGCCTGCTTGTCGTCCTTGATGCCGAAATATTTCTGAACCATCTGAGGAAGTCCCCATGTTCCGAAGCTTGTCATCAGCACGGTTGCCCAAAGAGAAATCCACTGAGAGCCGTTAAGCTTGGGCAGGCCGAGATCGGTTTTGGCGTATTCCGCAATGCCCTGAATTCCGCCGACCTGGTCACAGCGTACAACGCAGATAATGAGCAGAGCGATGCTGAACATCATAACGATGCCCTGAAGGAAATCCGCTCTTGCCTGAACGAGATATCCGCCGAAAAGCAGAAGAAAAGCGGCAAGCACGGCGATAAGAACCATGCAGATATTAACATCGATTCCGAGAAGAACATCTGCAACCGAAGCAAGCCCTTTGTAAACGGAAGCCGAATAAGGAATAAGGAAAATAAATATGATAACGCACGCAAAAAGTCTCATGCTTTCGCTTGAATAACGCTTGTCGAGAAGCTGAGGCATTGTTTTAATCTTCAGGCGGGAAGCAACATCTCTCGTTCTGCGGGCAAGCACCTTCCATGCAAGCCATGAGCCGAAAACGGCGTTGCCGATACCCGCAAGGATGCCCCAAAGGCCGTAAGCCTTGCCCGTGCCGCCTGCATAGCCGACAAACATAACCGCTGAGAAATATGCGGTTCCGTAAGACAAAGCGGAGAGCCATGCTCCCGCATTTCTGCCGCCGACGGTTAAATCGGCAATGCTTTTAACTTTTTTGCCCTGAGTGACGCCGATAACGATAATCAACGCAATGTAAACGCCTATCGTTACCCAGATTGCTGTTTTTTCCATGCAATTCATTCCTTTTAACTGATACTGCTTTAAAGCTTTTATGCGATAAAGTGCGTTTATATAATATACCATTCGCATTAATTTGTCAATATAAATATTTTTTCGATGAAAAATTTCAATTTTTTTGACAAAACGGCTGTATCAAATCCTTTTTTCGGGATTCGGTACAGCTGTTAGGTTAATGCTTTTTTATTATTTTACAAATTGCTGTCTTATAATTTCAACCAGCGATTCAAAAAGCTTTCTCAGAGCATCAAAATATGTAACATCATATCTTGCCGTTGTGTTCATATTATCGGCAGTCATCGGAGAGATTGTTTTGGATTCGGAATCGTAGACAAGATACTGCGGATATTCGGAGCTTGAAGCAACGGAAAAGCCGTCGTTATTGATGATTTCGCTGACAAGTCCGTTGACGCAGGACGGGAAGCTGACGTGATTCAGATTTTTGATAAACCAAGTCGTGTCGGGCGAAAAGCAGGTTGACGCATCAATCTGTCCGTCGGGAGAAATGTATTTTTCTTTTCCGTTTTCCCGGGCAATCCTGATATAATCATCGCTCAGCTTTCCGCCTATGTCGGACGCCGTTGCGCCGAACGAGGATTCATTGACCGTAACAAGCGAATCCGAAAGAACATCGGCATTTTCGGTAACGGGAACGGTCTGGAAGCCGTATTTTACAATGTTGGAAAACTCTATTCCCCTCT
>JBJEQC010000117.1:0-6617 GCA_051881555.1 Acutalibacteraceae bacterium | reverse complement strand
ACGGGAACGGTCTGGAAGCCGTATTTTACAATGTTGGAAAACTCTATTCCCCTCTCAGCCTGAGAAAGCGTGTTTTCGGCAAATCTGAGCTGAACATTGTTGTGGTAATAATCGATTTTTTCAATCAGACCTGCATATTCGGCGACATCCGAGCCGTAGAAAACTGTCTCCTTGGCTTTTTCAAAATCACCGACGCTTACCATACTCCAATAGGACGGAAAGCTCGCATAGCTTTCAATCATAACTCTCGGAATGATGTCAAGATAGATGTCTTTCATAACATTGTTGACAGCCCAGCAGGCGATATCAAGCCCGTAGGTCTTATTCATCAGCGTCACCAAAGACCTCAGCAGCTCCATAACACAGCCGTCAACGCTCAGATTTGTGTCATACATATATCTGTCGATTCCGTCGGGATCAAGCCTCAGCTCGCCCGTGAACGCTTTACTGCACTGCGTTGCGCCGTAAACTGCGCTCGCATAGTGGATAACCTCTTTGACATGCTCGCCATCATACTTCTGCATATATGCCGCAACGATGTTTGAGCCGAGGCATCTGCCGTAAAGCGCGATTTCTTCTGCGCCCGTGACATACATTACATCTTCTATATATTGATGAAGCGTGTCGGCGGTAACAAGCGGGTCAAGCCGCCAATCATAATAAAATTCATAAGCGTTGACCTTATATTTGCCGTTATTGCTTTTATCCTTAAGCTCGTCTCTTGACCACGACCAATAGCAACGGCTTCCGTCTGAGGCTTCGCCGTTTTTGTCAAGGCCCATCTTGCTGAAAAGCGGCGAAACGCATTCATAAAGAACATCGCAGAATTCTCCCCATTCCTGGGTAAAAAATGCTTTTGCAAAAACGGGAAGTATAACCTCCGCTTTTTCATTAATATAGTTTTCGGGAATCTGAATGGGATAAAGAGTTTCTTCTTCTCCGTTTTCATCGATTCTTATTATTTTTGAGCCTGTTCCGACAACATGAACAACGGGAATGTCGGCTCCGTCAGCCGCAGCGAACGACATCGGAGAGGCAGCGGCAATTACTCCCGCAAGAATCGATAAACAGAGCAAAACCGATAAAATCTTTTTCATAGTTTTGTCCTCATGTGTTAAAAGGGCAGCCGCACAAAAGCGACTGCCCATCATTTTTCTTATTTCGCAGTCTTGACTTTATACGGAAGCTCGGTTTCGGTTGCAACATGCGAGAAGAAAAATTCGCATCTTTCCTCGGTGTTGAGAACCGTAACGGGTTTAACCTGATTCAAAACAACGCCTTTGTTTCTTAAATACTCTCTGTAATCCCAATAGGTTTTTTCTTTGAGGAAAAGAACCTCGGGACGGTTGAGCATACCCCAGCGTCTGTATTTGAAATACTTCTCGTTGACTTCTTTGAGCTCTTCGTCAAGAATGTCAATGTATTTCTGCCTGTCCTCCTCGGAAACGGGATTCTTGGGCTCGGCAAGCATGCAGTAGCGGGGGGGTTTTGTTGAATAGTCTGCATAGAAGCTGTGGCCGATAAATTCGTTGCCCATCTTCTCGGCAGTCTGCTTTGCGGCAAAATCAACCATCTGAGTTGTTGTTTTTTCGTTTGCAACATTAAGGCTCAAATTGCGTCTGTAAAGCAGCTCGATTCTCGGAGTGTTGTTATACATTTTGGTAACGGTAACAACGTCTTCAATTCTGTAGCGGTAAAGTCCCGAGAAGTTTGAAACGATAATCTCATACTTTTTGCCGATTTCAAGGTCGGAGATAAGGAGCGGCTTTGCGTTATCGTCGGCATCCTCGGCGTCATCGTCAACGGGCAGGAACTCAAAAAAGATGCAATGCGGCAGAAGAACGCCGTCATTAACATCAAGCTCCGTCGGCATTGCGAAGAAGCCCTCTGCTGCGGCATAACCCATGTTGTGAATGGGAATGTCGGGGCCTATCGACTCACGCAGTCTGTCAACATAAACCTTAAGGTTTGCGCCGATCATGCCGTAAGCCCATGTGAGCTTCGGCCAGATTCTCGGAGCAATGGGAGTGTCAAAGCCCTTTTCAAATTCTCTGCGAAGCTCAGCGGCTCTGCGGGGATTGGGCTTGAATTTCTTGGAATAGCTCTCATAGAGGTCGGGAGTTATTTTTATGTTGGGGTTGATAATGCCCTTTTCGATATCGTCGCAGAGCATTTCCCAGTTTTCTTCAAGATAATCAAACATCGTTGTCAGCAAGGTTACGACGATTGAGCCGAGATAGCTGACATTTCTGTTTTCAAGAGCAAAGCGGAGCTGAAGATAAGAGGTGTCAAGCAGTTCCTCATGCTCGGGGAAAAGCAGAGACGACGGAGAAGTGCAGAAAAACGGCATAATGGCTTTAAGATAAGTCAGAGGAATCTGACCTGCGCCGTTGCACTGCTTGCCGTCCTCAAGTCTGTGGCCCGAAAGAACGAGAACAAGGGGACCCATCTGAGCGGGCATTCTGATGCCCTTGACCTTCTTCAGATAATGTGCAGCGGTTGAGACTGAGCATGAAAAGCCGATGCACTGCATGTTCCATAGGTCTTTAATTGATTTGGGCAGAATCTTGGGCTTGCCGACGCTGCCCGAAGAGGAACAGTATCTGATATTGGGGCCCGAGAACATAAGATTCTTCTCTTTGTTCTGAAGCATACGGTCAACATAAGGCTCATAATCCGCATATGTGGTTATGGGAACCTTCTCCTGGTATTCTTCAATTGAATGTATGTCCTTAAAATTATACTTTTTGCCAAGCTCGCAGTTTTTGTTTCTGCCGAGAATCTTTTTAAGTGTATTTCTCTGAGCCTTCATGGGGTCTTTTGTATAATGCTCAATTTCTGCAAGAGATACATCGCCGAGCAAAACGCCCAAATCTGAAAACGGCATTTCATTCACTTCCTTTGAAAATAACAAATTTAAAATGATTATATCAGTTATTGCCGCAAAAATCAACATATAAATCAAAAATAACTCAAAAAAAGCGCTCAAAATCAAATAAAACAGCATAAACTTGTCTAAAAAAGCAGCTCGAAGTCAATCTCCGAGCCGCATAAATACAATTTTTAACCGTTAAAAACCGAGTCAGGTGCATAGCCGTAAGTGCACGAGCCGTCATCATAAGTGAGCTTTACATACTTGCCGCTGAAGCAGTCAAGAGTTACCATCCTGATGCTTTCGGCATATTTCTTTGCCTGAGCCTTGTCGGTTATCTCAACGGCTGTCTTGCCTAAGGGCCTTGACTTTCCCGTCAGCGAATAATCATCCAAATTGGTTTTGCCGTCATACCAGAAGCCGTTCAGCATTGTGGTTTTCAAGCCTGCGGAATAAACCGTAGATCTGCCTTCTCCGAAATCCCAGACCTCAACCTTGACGGGTTCTTTTGCATTCTCAAAGTAACCCGCACAGCCGTTATCGCTTAAAAACTTAACCGTTTCGGTCATGCTTTCGTAGACGGGAACGGTTAGTATCAAATCATTCTGAGATATTATTTTGAGCTGAGTGTTAAGATTCTTTAATTCTTCGCTGTAAGTGCCGTTAAATGAATCAACGGGTACAAGGCATACATATCCCAGAACGGGAGAAGCCGTGTTGAAATTCAGAGGAAGTCTGTCTTCGCTGATGTCCTTAATAACTGCTTCAAAAAGTTCAAGCTTTTTATAAGGGTCGCAAAGCTCGGGAACACTGTTGAAAGCCGTAAAATTCGGAGAAGCAAGCGAGACAATTGCATCTTCACGGCTTGCAATCGCTCTTATCGATTCAACGGTGCACTCCTTATAGTCTTCGGTTAAGGTAAGCTCCGAAAGCTTTGCAAGGATTTCGTCGGTGGCATAGTTATACATTCTCTCGAATTTTGAGCCGTCTTTCAGATAATAAACGATTCTGACAGGACATTCAACGGTTCTTTTGCCGAATTCCCGTCTCTGAGCGTCGTAATCTGTCTCGATATGCTCAATATCGATATACATTTTATGAATTTCGGTCACAAGTTCAATATTCTCATCGGTTACAAGCATCGGAGTTTCGTAGCTCGTTGTTTTCAGAGCTATATCTGCGGTAACATCATCAATAATGAAAAACTCATAATAGCCCGAATTGAGGCTTTTATCGCCGTATGTGAATCTGTCTCCCGTTCCGGTTGTAACCGCAACGCTCTTTATCTCGGAGACCTGAGGAACCTTTGCGGAATATCCGAAAAGTCCGCTTGCGAAAATTAATACCGCAACCGAGAAAACCGCAAGCTGAATCGGATATTTCCAAAGATTCTTTATGAAAAGCTTAAAGCTTCTGAGCGAGATAAATTCCGCAACCGCATAAACCGCAAAAATAATCGCCGCACCAAGCAGGAACGAAACAAGCTTGTGATTCTGAACCGAAATCATGTAGCTGCCCACAAAATCAATAATCATCATTGAAACCGTGAACGAGCAGATTCCCGTCAGAATCGGACTTGCGCCGATAAAGCCCGCAATCTCGGTTTTGCGGCGCTTATGGAAAACGAACGCAAGCACACCGAAGCATACGGTTATTGCAAGGACAACCGCAATCGGCAAAGCAGAAGGATTCTCAAAGTAAAATTTTTCCTCCGTGTCCATTCTTGAAAGCACGGCATAATCCGAAAGCTTGCCTGAGCTGAAAAACATGAGATTATTTTTAACGCCTTCAAACAGACTCTTTGTTTCATATGGGACATCGCTGTTGATAAATGTTCCGTAATAATAATTTTCCGAATATGGCGAGCCGTAAAGCAGGGTTTTGAATAGAAATGTAAAAAATGACTCCGCTATACTCGGAAGAAATGTCAGAATTACGCCGAAAATTCCCGCTTCAATCGCCGTGCCGACACAGCAGCAAACCATAGCCGTTATTGAATATGAATAGAGAATCATCAAAAGGAACGAAACAGTCAGATATGCGGCGGAAATCCAAAGCTCTTTGCTGTTTCCGAAAATGGCGATATTTAGAACAAGGTCAGCGGCGGTCGGAATAACCACGGCAGAAGTGAGCATAAATGCGCCCGAAAGATATTTTGAAGCAAAAAGCGAGCCTCTCGTTATGCCCATGCTGAAATAAACATTGACGGATTTTTTGGTCATCAGATATTTGAACACGGAAACGGCATATGCCGCACAGAGGACAACAACAACGATATCAAGCAGAGTGCCGATATCGCCGGGGTCATCGGCAGCAAAGATGAATTTTCTGTTTTCTGCAAAATCCGCCAAATCCATCGGGTTATATTTTTTTGTATCAAAATATGAGATAACGGCATTTACTCCGCCGCAGAAGAGAAATTCATAAGTTGAAATAAACAAAACCGCAAACGGAACAAGCCAATTCTTTGAGCAGTTCCTTAAAAATGTGAATCTGAACGGATTAACCGAAGATTTCTTTGAAGTCATAATCTGTGCCCTCCATTTCGTCAAGGAATATCTCTTCAAGAGTCTGCGGGAACTTTTCAATCAGAATCGGGTTCAGCTTTTTGAGAAGCTCCTCGTTTTCGTCGGGATCGCCCGCCATTGAAACCGTTATGATTTTACCGTCTTTGACAAGCTTTTTATAAGGAATGCCCGCAAAGTCGTTTTCGTCAACTTCATGCGAAAAAACAAGCCTGAATTTGCATCTGCTGGCGCTGATATCGTCAACCGAGCAGTCGAGAACGATTTTTTTGCCGTTTATCAGACCGATGTGGTCGCAGATATCGGTCAGCTCGTGGAGATTATGCGACGAAATAATAACGCTGCAATCGGTTTCGGCAACATATTCTATTATCATGTTGTTGACAAGACTGCGTTTCTGAGGGTCAAGGCCGTCAAAGCTTTCGTCAAAAAGCAGAAAATCCGGCTTTGACGAAATGGCAAGAATCAGTTCCGCCTGCCTTTGCATTCCTTTTGAAAAAGAATTGATTTTTTTGGTTTTATCAAGCCCGAAAACCTTGCAGAGCTTGTCAAGCGTATCAAAGCTGAATTTGGGATAATATCCGCTGTAGAACTTTCCCATTTTTTCAATTGTTGAGTACGGCTCAAAATATAAATCATCGGGTGCAAAGAATAATCTGCTCTTTATTTTTGCGCTGTCAAAGGATTCCTTGCCGTCGATAATCACATTGCCGCCGTCAGCACGGAACACGCCGCAGATTGTTTTGAGCAAAGTTGTTTTTCCCGCTCCGTTATATCCGACAAGGCCGTAAATCGAGCCTTTTTCAACCGAGAATGACAGACCCTCGATTGCAGTAAATTTTCCGAATTTTTTTGTGACATTGCAAACTTCAATCACAGCTCTTCCTCCTTATAGATAGATTTAACCTTTTCGATAATTTCCTCCGCTGTAACTCCGATTGATTTTGCGGTTTCAATGTCGTCAACAAGCTGCCGCATGGCCTTTGCGGCAAGATTGCTGCCCGAAAGCGCATTTTCGCTCACGAAGCTGCCCGTGCCGGGAACCGTGTAGATTACCCCGCTGAGTTCAAGCTCCGAAAAAGCTTTTTTAACCGTGTTGACATTCGTTGATGTTTCGGCGGAAATTGATCGGATTGACGGAAGCTTTGAATGAACGGGATAAACTCCAAGCCTTATGAAGGTTATGATCTGATTCTTTATCTGCTCATAAACCGGCACCC
>JBJEQC010000116.1:0-17087 GCA_051881555.1 Acutalibacteraceae bacterium | reverse complement strand
GGGAGAGCCGATGTGAGTGTCAAAACCTCTTGCGTTTGCGCCGATAACGCTGATAGCCTGATTGTCGCAGGCGGCAACACAGCGGCGGCAGAGGATGCACTTGCTGTTGTCTCTTATCATATGAGGAGCGGAGTCGTCATATGCGGCTGCGGGCATTTCGCCCTCGAATGCGTGAGCGTCGTCAACGCCGTAATCCTTGCAGAGCTTTTGAAGCTCGCAGTTACCGCTGCGAACGCAGGAAAGGCATTCTTTTTTATGGGTTGAAAGAACAAGCTCAAGGTTATACTTGCGGCTCTTTCTGACCTTTTCGGAGTTTGTGAAAACCTCCATTCCCTCGTTAACGGGGAAAACGCAGGCGGCAACAAGAGAGCGAGCTCCCTTGACCTCGACCATGCACATGCGGCATGCGCCGATTTCGTTCATCTGCTTGAGGTAGCAGAGGGTGGGAATTTCAATTCCCGCATATCTTGCCGCCTCAAGAATAGAGATGCCCTTGGGAACGCTCAGGGGCATATTATTTATTTTAATGTTTACCATTTCCATTAGCTTATGCCTCCTCTATTAACCTTTGCTGATTGCGCCGAACTTGCAGGATTCCATGCATGCGCCGCACTTGATGCACTTGGCAGTATCGATAGTGTGGGGGTTCTTGACCGAACCGCTGATAGCGCCTGCGGGGCACTTTCTGGCGCAGAGAGTACAGCCTCTGCACTTCTCGGGGTCAATTGTGTAGTTAAGGAGCTTCTTGCAGACGCCTGCGGGGCACTTCTTGTCAACAACGTGAGCAATATATTCCTCACGGAAGAATTTAAGAGTTGCAAGAACGGGGTTCGGAGCAGTCTGTCCGAGGCCGCAGAGTGAGTTTTCCTTAATGTAATAAGCAAGCTCTTCGAGCTTGTCGATATCCTCAAGAGTGCCGTTGCCGGAGGTTATCTTTTCGAGAATTTCCATCATGCGCTTTGTGCCGATGCGGCAGGGAGCACACTTGCCGCAGGATTCGTCAACCGTGAAGTTGAGGAAGAACTTTGCGATATCAACCATGCAGTTGTCCTCGTCCATAACGATGAGTCCGCCTGAACCCATCATGCAGCCGATGGCTGTGAGGTTGTCATAGTCAATGGGAGTGTCGATAAGGCTTGCGGGGATACAGCCGCCGGAGGGTCCGCCGGTCTGAGCAGCCTTGAACTTTTTGCCGTCGGGAACTCCGCCGCCGATATCCTCAATGATTTCACGCAGGGTTGTGCCCATGGGGATTTCAACAAGGCCGGTGTTGGTGATCTTTCCGCCGAGAGCGAAAACCTTTGTGCCCTTTGACTTCTCGGTTCCCATTGAAGCAAACCATTCAGCTCCTCTGAGGATAATCTGAGGAATGTTTGCAAAGGTTTCAACATTGTTTTCGGTTGTCGGCTTGCCGAAAAGACCCTTGACTGCGGGATAGGGAGGACGGGGACGGGGCTCGCCTCTGTTGCCCTCGATTGAGGTCATGAGAGCGGTTTCCTCGCCGCAGACGAATGCGCCTGCGCCCAGACGGATATGGAGGTCAAAATCAAAGCCCGAATCGAAGATGTTTTTGCCGAGCAGGCCGTATTCTCTCGCTTCGTCAATAGCTATCTGCAAACGCTTAACGGCGATGGGATATTCAGCACGGACATAGACATAGCCTTCGGTTGCGCCCGTTGCGTAGCCGCAGATTGTCATTGCTTCAACGATGCAGTGCGGGTCGCCCTCAAGAACCGAACGGTCCATGAATGCGCCGGGGTCGCCCTCGTCGGCGTTACAAACAACATATTTCTGATCTGCGCTGTTGGCAGCAGTGAAGCTCCATTTAAGGCCGGTGGGGAATCCTCCGCCGCCTCTGCCTCTCAGACCCGAATCCTTAACAACCTGAATAACCTCTTCGGGGGTCATCTCGGTCAGAACCTTGCCCAGAGCGGCATAGCCGTCCATGGCGATGTATTCGTCAATGTTTTCGGGGTTGATAAGTCCGCAGTTGCGAAGTGCAACTCTCTTCTGAGTTTTGTAGAAGTTTGTGTCGTTGAGGGAAACGTGTCTGCCTTCCTCGACGGTGGACTCGTCAACATCCTTGTAAACAAGTCTTTCAACGATACGGCCTTTGAGAAGATGCTCGGCAACGATCTCCGCAACATCCTCCTGCTTGACACGGCTGTAGAAAGTGCCTTCGGGATAAATGATAACAACGGGGCCGAGAGCGCACAGACCGAAGCAGCCTGTCTGAACGACCTTGACTTCTTTGCCGAGACCCTGCTTTTCAAGCTCCGCTTCAAAGGTTGACATGAGCACCTTGCTGCCCGATGAGGTACAGCCCGTGCCGCCGCAAATCAATACATGGGAACGAATCATATTATTTTAACCTCCATTATGAGATAGCGTTGCTGATTGTGTATTCCTGAATAACGTTGCCGCCCTTGAGATGCTTTTCGACAACCTCGGCAGCCTTTTCGGGAGTCATCTTGACATAAGTAACCTTTTCTTTGCCTGCTTCAAAGATTTCAACAACCGGCTCATACTGGCAAACGCCGATGCAGCCCGTCTGAGAAACCGTAACCTTGTCGCCGAGACCCGCTTTGCTTACGCCCTCAACAAATGCGCTGAGAACGGGTCTTGCGCCTGCCGCAATGCCGCAGGTTGCCATGCCGACAACAACTCTGATTTCGCCGCTGCCCTCACGAAGAATGACCTTGTCTTTCATTTTTTCTCTGATAGCAGCAAGCTCAGCCAATGATTTCATATTATCTATCCTCTCTGAAAATATTTTATTGTATTATGAAACGGATTCGTAGCCCTCTTTGAGGTAATCCTCAATCCATTTTATAACCTCGTAGCTGTCAAGCGGAACATCGCCGAGAATTGAGCGCATTTCTGCCGTGTCAAGCTCAACGCTTCCGCCGTCTTTTTGATGAATGAATTGCCAATTTATGTTCGGTGCGCCCTGAATCAAGGCGGTGACGGTTGAAACAATATCGCCAAGCGGAGTGAAATCAAGATGATTTTTGTTAAACCTCGCCGTGACCGTCGTTCCGTGGTGAACGGGATCTTCGGTTTCGCTGACGGACTGAATTTCAATCCCTCCGCCCGTTTGCTCTGCCGCAAGCTTCAGCAGAGGCACGCCCATGCCGACATTTCTCGTCGTTCTTGTCGTGAAAAACGGATTCATAACATTTTTAACCGTTTCCTCCGTCATTCCGCAGCCGTCGTCGGCGATTGTCAGGGTCAAAGCATCCTGAGCTTCAACAATTTTAATCAGAATGTTTTCCGCTTTTGCCTTGACCGAATTCTGAGCGATGTCAAGAATGTTCAGCGATAATTCTTTCATAAGCCGTTCAGCCTTTCAAAAAGCTTTTTGCGGATGTTTTCGGGCGTTTCGTGCTCGCAGTCAAGCGAAAATCGGTTCAGCCTGCCGCTGATATCCCAAAGATAATGGGCGTCCGAGGAGACAACCAAGGGCTTGTCTGCAAGAAGGGGAAAGCGTGAAACATATTCAGCGGCTTTTTCGCCGTCATGCAGTTCGGCGCAGGGGAAATAAGGTTCTTCGGGGAAAACGCCGAGGGTTGCAACGATTCCGTTCGCTTCACGGTCGATATGCGCCGGATAGCAGATTCCGCCGAAGCTTTTAACAAGCCCGGGGGCTTCGTCAACGGTTATCTGCGTTGCGTTTGAAAGCAGATATTCGTCGATGCCGATGGTTTCATCGTTTTCGTCCATGATAAGCTGTTCGCCGAAAACATCAGTTCGGTTTTTTATAAGTATTCTGCGTGCATTCACTTCTTCGCCGAATTTCATTGCGTCATCAAGATGCTCAAAGAGGCAGACGAGGTGAATATCCTCCGCAGTAGTCAGCTCCATGCCCGCAACCGGCACAATGCCGTTATTCTCCGCCGCTTTGAAAAAAGCGGGGCAGTTAAGGCAGGTGTTGTGATCGGTCAATGCCATTATGTCGAGCTTTGCGACAACTCCCATTCCTGCGATGTTGTTGGGCGTCATGTCGTTATCTCCGCAGGGGGAGAGGCAGGAGTGAATATGCAAATCGTAATAGTAATCCTTCATATCAGAGAAGCTTGCTCAGAAGAACCGCCGTTTCATAGGCAGGCATTCCCGTTGAAAGAATGTTGACGCCCTTTGATTTTGCGGTTTCCGCAACCTCGGGTTCAAGCGTTACGCCCTCTGCAAGGATAACGCATGCCGTGTCCGCAAGAGAAGCGACGGCGGCAATGTTGATGTTGGACATTATCGTTATCCAGGCATTGTCGGCTTTCGCTCTGCCCATAACCCAGCTGAGCAGGTCGCCGATATAAACTCCGCTGATTTCACGCCCGCCATCGGGCATTGAAACAGCGCTGAATTCCTCACGGGAAGAAAGCTCATTCACCGTCAACCGTCTCACCTCCGGGATATTCTCTGATATACTTTTTAATAAGTTCCTTGTAGGCGATTATGCAGTCGTTTTTGTCCGCATGACCCAAAACGAGATCTTCGGCAAACGCACGGCAGTTCGGAGCGCCGCACGAGCCGCAGTCAATGCCGGGCAGCTCTTTTCTGACAGCCTGAATCTGCGACATAAGGCGCATCGATTCGCCGATATTGTCGCTCAATCTGCTGAGCGGCTTGTAATTCGGAATGTCAAGGAAAAAGTATTTTGCCGGAACATAGCTCTCGCCGGGCGGCATGGAATTGAGCGAAACGGGCATATAACGCCTGAGAGTATGAAGCCTGTTTTTGGCAACAAACGGATTTTCAATCGTCAGAACGCCGCCGACGCAGCCGCCGGGGCAGGCGTTAAGTTCAACAAAATCAACCGGTGGAATGTTGCCGTCCTCAATCTGGTCAAGAACGGAAATAACATTGTTGATTCCGTCTGCGGCGATTATCTTATCGTTGATTATTGCCGAGGCTTCGCCGCCGCAAAGCGCCCAGCTCACTCCGATTCTGCCCGCCTGAGATGAAACGGTGCAGACCTTTTCACGCTTCATAACATTGATGAGCAAAAAGTAAATTTCGCTCATTGAAACAACGAGGTCAACCTCGCTCTTGTAGCTGCCGAAGCCGTTTCTGACATAGCTGACCTTTGCGGGGCAGGGGGAAATGAAGCAAACGCCGATATCCTCCCTTTTCAGCTCGGGGTGCTGCATTAGCGCCCTTTCTTTTGCCATTGCGGCGGCAACCTCCATGGGAGGCAGCAGCGGCATGAGATTATCTTTCAAAAACGGGAAGCGAAGCCCGATTAGCCTGACGATAACGGGGCAGGCGGAGCTTATGACGGGCTTTTTTATGCCCTCCGTCTGAAGATAGAGCCTTGTATAAGCCGAAACAAATTCGGCGCCCTTTGCAACCTCAAAAACATCGTCAAAGCCGATGTCAAGCAGACCCTGCAAAACATAGTCTATACTGTCGAGATTGTCAAACTGAGCAAGAAGCGCAGGGGCGGGCAAGGCTATTTTGAATTTAAACTTATTTATTTCGTCAAAAGAATCGTAAATGCTCTTTTTGGCGTTGTGAGTGCAGTTTCTGATGCACTCGCCGCAGTCAATGCACCGTTCCGAATCGATTTCGGCGCAGCCGCCGCGAACTCGGATTGCTTCGGTCGGGCAATGCTTCATGCAGGTTGTGCAGCCCGTGCATTTTTCTGCGTCAAGGGATACCGAATGGATATATGTATTCATAAAAACACAGTTCCTTCCAGAATCAGTAGTTGACCCTCATTGTTATTGTCGTCCCTTTGCCGACAACCGAGTCAATCTGCATATAATCGGTATATCTTTTCATATTCGGCAGACCCATACCTGCGCCGAAGCCGAGCGAACGGATGTTGTCGGGGGCGGTTGAAAAGCCCTCCTGCATCGCCTGCTCAATGTCGGCAATTCCGGGTCCGCAGTCCTTTAATATTATCTCTACACAATTGTCGCTGACGATAACATCCGCTTCTCCGCCGCCCGCATGGATAACCATGTTTATCTCGCCTTCATACATGGCGATTGAAACTCTGCGAATTGTTTCGGGCTCAAGACCGAGCTGGCGCAGGTTTTTCTTGACCTGAACCGAAGCCTGACCTGCCGAGGTGAAATTATCGCCGTCAACATCAAAGTGGAAAACCAAGGGTTCAGCCATTTGATTCACCGTTTCCTTTAAGTCCGTTTGAATAAAGAATGCCGCATGCTTCGTACATGCGCTTGGGCGTGGTGAGAACCGCGATTCCGCTCTCTGACGCAAGCTCCAGCATATCTGCCGACGGGCGTTTTGAACGCACGAAAACAATGCATATCATATCCATCATTTCCGCCGTGCGAATGACCTGGGCGTTGACAAGGCCCGTGAGCAAAACTGCCTGATCTTTAACATATGCAAGCACATCGCTCATCATGTCGCTGCCGCAGGCGGAGTGAATATCTTTTTCAAGGCTTTCGTCGCCGCAGAGAACCTCTGCGCCGAGCAGTTCTTTGATGGTACCGATTGTCATACAATAAACCCCCATTATTCCGCTTTGCGGTTCTGCTCAATTATATTTTGCGAGGATTGCGGGGATTTCATCGGGAGTGACTCTGCCGTAAACATCATCGTTGATGGTGAAAACGGGAGCAAGTCCGCATGCTCCGATGCAGCGGCATGCTTCGATTGAGAATTTCAAATCAGCTGTGCATTCGCCGGGCTCAGCGCCGAGAACCTCGCAGATTTTGTCAAGCAGAGCCTGAGAGCCTTTAACATAGCAGGCGGTGCCGAGACAAACGGAAACATTGTATTTTCCTTTGGGTGAAAGCGAGAACTGAGCGTAGAAGCTTGAAACTCCGTAAACCTTCTGAAGCGGAACATTCATGCCCTCGGCAATCATTGTCTGAACCTCGATGGGCAGGTAGCCGTAGATTTCCTGAGCCTGCTGCATAACATGCATGAGCAAGCTCTTGTCGCCTTTGCATTCGTCAATTACGGCCTTGAGCTTTGCTTCCTGCTCAGGGGTGCCGTTGAAAGGCAGGGTGCTAATTTTTTTCAGCATTAAGTCATTCCTCCTGAATGAAATTTTAAACTGCATTGAGAATAAATTGCGGAATTCGGCGTTGAATCGACCTGCAATACCGCATTTTAAAGCATTATATCATAAAAATACGGAAATTGCTACTTTTTTATCGATATTTTTTCAGCAATTTTCCACTTTTTTTATATTTTCTTATATTTTATGATTTTTACGGTTTGCCGATGCGTTTGATTGACAATACGGGGTAAATTGTGGTAAAATTTATCCGTTAAATAATTTTTCCGAAAAGTGGTCTGAATATGAAAAGCAAACGGAGTTTTCCATTGGTAACCGTAACAAAAAAGGCGGAAGCGTCGCTCAGAAAGGGGCATCCCTGGGTTTATGAAGCGGAGATTCTGCAATCCTTCGGCGAAATGAGCAACGGCTGTCTTGTTGATGTGCTGTCGCAGAAGGGGGCTTATCTCGGCACGGGCTTTCTGAGCCTAAACAGCAAGATAAGGGTCAGAGTGCTTTCCTCAAACGCCAACGAAACCTTTTCCGATGCGTTCTGGGAAAGGCGGCTGAAATATGCGGTTGAATACAGAAAAACCGTTATGGGCGGCGATTTTTCGTGCTGTCGGCTTGTTTTCGGCGAAGCCGACGGGCTTCCCGGGCTGACGGTTGACCGCTTTTCCGATATCCTTGTCGCTCAAGTGCTTTCTTTCGGCATGGAGCAAATCAAGGATAAAATCTATTCCCTGCTTGTTAAAATTCTCCGTGAGAGCGGAGAAACAATAAGCGGAGTTTACGAACGCAACGATGTTGCAATCCGTTCGCTTGAGGGGCTTTCGGAATACAAAGGCTGGTATGAGCCGATTCCTCACCCCGCTGAAACCGTGACTGAGATAAAGGAAAACGGAGTTAAATATATTGTTGATTTTGAGAACGGTCAGAAAACGGGATTCTTTCTTGACCAGAAATATAACCGTCTCGCCGTCTCAAAAATCGCAAAGGGAAAGAGGGTTCTCGACTGCTTCACCCATACGGGTTCGTTTGCGCTCAACGCCGCTTTCGGCGGAGCGGAAAAGGTTACGGCGGTTGACGTCTCCAAAACCGCAATCGAAACCGCAAGAGCCAATGCAAAACTTAATGGGCTTGAAGAAAAGCTTGATTTTGTTGTTGCGGATGTTTTCGATTTGCTCCCCGGGCTTGAAACAAAGGGCGAAAAACCGTTTGATTTCATAATCCTTGACCCGCCTGCGTTCACCAAGAGCCGAAAGACCGTCAAGGGTGCGGAGAGAGGATATAAAGAAATAAACTACAGAGCCATGAAGCTTCTGCCGAGGGGCGGTTATCTTGCAACCTGCTCCTGCTCTCATTTTATGAAAAACGAATTATTTGTCAAAATGCTCCATGATGCCGCCGCCGACGCAGGCGTTCAGCTCAAACAGATTGAAATGCGTCAGCAATCGTGCGACCATCCCGTGCTATGGAATGTTCCCGAAACCGACTATTTGAAATTTTATATTTTTCAGGTGGTGTGAATTATGTTTTATGAAAATTGGATGTCCTATATAAAAGACGATGCAAAGATTACGAAAATTGCGATTCCCGGAGCGCACAATGCGGGCACCATTGGTATGTCAAAGTTTGCAAGATGCCAGAACGGCACGCTTTATGAGCAATATCAGTACGGCGTTCGCAAATTCGGCATAAGGCTGAAAACCGACCGAAAAGGCAGGCTTTTCATCGCTCACGGAATTTCAAAGGGTATGCCCGCCGAGCTTGCATTTGAGAGCCTCGGCAGAATAGTTGATGAATTTGATGATTTTCTTATTCTTGACATCAGAACCTATTCAAATCAGAAAATCGGCCCGATAAGTCTGACCTTCGGCAGTGACCCCGATGCCGTCAGCAAGCTGATAAAGGACTATCTCAGCCCCGAAAAGTATGCGCTGACAGGCTACGGAGATGTCAGCTCCGTGACCCTCGGCGACATTCGCAGGCAGGGCAAAAAATATATCATCATAAACAGCAAAAAAGAATATGAATACAGCTGCGACTGCCCGCTTCTTGAGCCGTGGGATCCGAAGATTTTCGGCTTGAAGCCCGAAAAATTCGCCGTTGAATGCGTCAATTATCTCAGAAATCTGAACACGAACGGCTTCTTCTGGCTTCAGACTCAGCAGACCCCGAATCCGGGCACGGAAAACGGCATAACCAAATGGCCCGACGACCTCGACGAGCTTGACAGACCCTATTTTCCGCAGATTATTGCCGATATCGCCGCAGACCCCGAACTTCTCGAAAAGGTCAACATCATTGCAGGCGATTTTATGACCCGTGACCACATGAAAGCCAACGAAATTCTAAGCCTGAATCTGCTCAAGGGCATCGTTAAAGACGAAATGAGGGCGGAATATGCCGCCGCAATCGGGAAGTGAGGATAAAAATGGAACTGACTGTTTTAGGCAAATACGGCCCTTATCCGAAAGCCGGAGACGGAGCCGCAAGCGGATATCTGCTCACTCAGGGCGATACTGCGCTTGTTATGGACATGGGCTCGGGCACGCTTGCAAGGCTTCAGCAGGCAATCGATATCAGAAAAATAACCGGGATTTTTATTTCTCATCTTCATTATGATCACACGAGTGACTTGCTTCCTCTCCGCTATCTTCTGGAGGAGCTGGAGCATACCGTTACGGTTTACACGGCTTATTCCGACAGCGAATGGTATAAAATACTTTTTTCTCATCCGAACATAAAGGTTGTCAATATCAGCAGCGGAGACAGGGTCAAAATCGGAGAATTAAGCCTTGAATTTTTCGACATGAAGCATACTGCGCCCTGCCTTGCCGCAAAAATAAAGGGCGAAAAAACGCTTGTTTTCACGGGCGACACGATGTATAACGAAAATATCGAAAAAGCCTGCGAGGGGGCGGATATTCTGCTTGCGGACTGCTCAAAGCCCGAGGGCTTCCCGGGGCCGCACATGAATGTTACACATGCAAAAGCGTTCAGCGACAGGTTCGGAATGAAAATAATTTCAACGCATTTAAGCCCCGATTACGACCCATCCGAGGAATACAAAGACTATCCCGACATAACCGTTGCGGAAGAAATGAAAACATATGTGCTTTAACGGCAAAACGGAAAATGACAAGGAGACAGATTAATGAAAAAATACAGTTCAATGATAATAGGCCATGCGACGATGGATTCAAACACCGACCATCTCGGCAATACGGTCAGAATAGTCGGCGGAGCGGTCGTTTATTCCTCTGCAAGCGCCCATGCGCTCGGGCACAGGGTCGCCGCCGTGACGAAACTTGCCGAAAAGGATATGGAAAGGCTTGAGAGCTTTACGGTTCCCAAAGAGGATATTTTCTGCCTGCCGTCGGAGAAATCCTGCGATATGGTTAATGTCTATCACACCCCCGACAAGGAGCGCAGAACATGCAAATGCCTTTCGGTCGGCGATCCGTTCAACGCCGCCGAGCTTCCGAATGTTGAGACGGAGATTTATCATCTTGCGGGTCTTGTTTACGGCGATTTTGATTCCGATCTGATAAAAACGCTGTCAAAAAAAGCGCCCGTTGCGCTTGATGTTCAGGCGATGCTCAGGCATGTTGCGCCCGACGGTTCAATGTATTTTGAGGATTGGGCGGCAAAGAAAGAGTGTCTGCCGTTCATCGATTATCTCAAAACCGACGCCGCCGAAGCGGAAATCATGACCGGCTGTGCCGACAGGCGTGAGGCCGCAAAGCATCTTTATTCATGGGGCGCAAAGGAAATCCTGATAACTCACAACAGCGAGGTTCTTGCCTACGACGGAAAGGATTTTTATACCTGCCCGATAAGAGCAAGAAATCTCAGCGGAAGAACGGGCAGGGGAGACACAACCTTTGCCGCCTATATCAACGAACGCCTTTCGCACTCAATATCCGAATCGCTTCTCACCGCCACGGCAACGGTTTCGCTTAAAATGGAAACTCCCGGGCCGTTCAAGGGCACGAGAGCGGATGTTGAAAAATATATTGAAGAATTTTATGCTGATTTAAAATAATTCCGATTGTTGACCAAAATTAATAAAATATCCCACAACTGTTTATAACTTATTCACACGCAATTAATATTTGCGGGTTATATTCTAAATGTACTCAGCGGGAGCCGCAACCCGCAGAGTGCTACTCATTTTTCATTTTTGAGTACGCAATACCCCTCCTCAATTCAACCCCATGCAGAAAAAGATGCTTCAACCGGCATCTTTTTCTCGCTTTATGGGGCTTTTTTTATTAAGCAAAGATTATTCCTGTTTCAGTTTAGTTATTATCATCCGCCTGTTTATTGCTTAATCTGTGTGCATCCCGTATAATATAGACATCGGTACCGAAATAATAGACAAGGTGATAATTTATGGAACTCGGTAAAAAAATTAAACAATTGAGAACTAACAAAGGTGTAACACAGGAAGCATTAGCAAATGCATTGGGCGTAACATACCAAGCTGTTTCCCGTTGGGAGAACGAAACGACTATGCCTGATATTTCTTTACTTCCGCAAATATCAGTATACTTCGGTGTGAGTATTGACGAGCTTTTTGAGTTTACAGAAGAATCACAATACAAGAGAATTGAAAATATGCTCAACGAAAAATCATTACTCACAGATATGGAATTTGAGAATGCAAAGTGTTTTCTTGAAAAACAAATTGCTAAAGAAAGCGATAATATCAATGCGATCAAAACACTTGCGTGGCTTTATTCACACCGTGCAAAATCTTCAAACAGTCAAGCTGTTGAATATGCAAAGAGAGCTTTGCAGCTTGGCGACACAAGTAAGAGCATGAACAATATTTTGCGTGATGCATACGGCTCACCGCATACGGATTGGAATTACCGTAACCGTCACGAGCTTATTGCTTTCTACTATGAACATTTAAAAGCATATCCCAATGATATGAGAGCATACCGCTATCTGTTACCTGCACTTGTTGCAGACGGCAGAACCGAAGAAGCCAAAGAAGTGATTGAAAATATCAGAACACTTGAAAACCCGGAATTGCTTTTTGTTTTTGATGCGATGATTCTGCGAAGAGAAGGGAAAGTCAGCGAAGTTGAAAGATTGCTCAACGATATGGTTAAACATTTTCCTGACAGTTGGTACGCTTGGGCAATAGTTGCTGATTTTAATGCTGACGATTGTAAATATGATGATGCAATTTCTTGTTACGAAAAATCTTTTGAACTTCAAGAAAAACCACGGTTTACAGATTCACTTGAAGCAATTGCACATCTTTACGAAATCAAAGGCGACTATCAAAAATCTGTTTCCGCTTATCACAGAATAATTGAACTTTTGAAAACAGACTGGAATGTAACCTTTGGAGCAACAGTAAATAAATATCTCCGTAAGGTTGATGAGCTACAGGCAAAATGAATTGAATAAAAGAATGAAACCAACGGTGTAACCCGAAAAAGGTGGGTTAAACCGTTGGTTTCCGATTATCCGAAAGAAACATTCTGAGCTGTGATTCTCAGCATAATGAGAATAGCTATCACCATCGGCAGATTTATTAAAAACGATTTCATTTTCTGACCGTCAGAGATGAGAGTAAACGAGGGCATAAGCTTTCTTTTGCCCTTAACGATAACGAAGATAACCGATCCGAGAATTGAAACCGCATAAAGGGCAATCATAGTGATGATATAAATGCGGTTGAGAAGCTGTTCATCGGCGATATCCTCAATCAGAAATTCGATAATTACCGAATAGAGATTGTTGCAGAAATGAATCAGCACGCCCGTCCATATGCTGTTGGTGATGCAAACGGCATAGCCGAGAGCAATTCCCGCAATGAGGGCGAACGGAGCCTGAATGAGATTGCCGTGAAGCACGGCAAAAATGATGGCAGAAGCGATGATTGCGAATTTATCTCCGTAGCGGCGCAAGGGCTGGAGCACTGCGCCCCTGATTGCAAATTCTTCAACAAGAGCCGGAACAACGGCGATTGAAACGAGATAGACTATCCTGCCGGGAATATCCGACGGAACATCAAAATCGGGCGAGGAAAGGTTAAAGCCGATATCCGACATGATGTTAACGAAAATGCTCGAAACATAGTTGCCTGCAAGGCAGACAAAGAATCCGAGAGGCACGGCAAAAACCATGAGCTTGCCGCTGACAGGCTTGCCGAAATTGAAAACCTGATCGCCCGTTTTTCTGCTTATCAGCATTCCGCCGATTCCGAACGGAACAAGCAGACTGAAAACCGACATGAAAATCGTAACAACGCTCTGCATCGTCGGGTCGTTGAAATAAAGCTCTCTTAGCGGAGTCATTGCAACGATGAGAGACATTAAATTCTGAATTATGACATACGAAATAACGCAGACGCCCGAGACTATGCCGACATATTTGACACCGCGCCGTTCGCTTTGCTCCTGAAGATAACGGCTTTCGGGGGGCTGAAAATATCCGTTCAAATTAATCACCGATTCTTTATTTTTATTCAAAAAAACTCCAACTTTAACAAAATTGCCAATTTTTTTAATTATTATACCTCAATTTTCTATGCGTTACAAGTATTTTAAATTAACTAAGTGTTAAAATTTTGTTGTAAAATCATTCGTTTTGGTGTAAAATTACAAGGTATGGTATAAAATTGAACACTTCAGGAGGATGTGCTTTATGGCAGTAACAAAAAAGGAACTTGAAGAAATGATAACTTCAAGACTTTCGCATTTTTTCGGCGTATCGCCAAAGGACGCAACGGATGATCAGTTCTACAGAGCTCTCTCAATGATTGCGAGGGATATGACAAGAGAATCACGCAGAAAGTTTGACGCCGAATCAAAAGAAAAGGGTCAGAAGAAGATATATTATCTCTGCATGGAATTTCTCATGGGCAGAAGCCTTAAAAATGCTCTTTATAATCTCAACATGACCGAAACGGCAAAGAAAGCACTTGCAACCTTCGGCGTAAAGCTCGAAAAGCTTTATGACTGCGAGCCCGACGCAGGTCTGGGCAACGGCGGCCTCGGCAGACTTGCCGCCTGCTATCTTGACGCTCTTGCAAATCAGGGCTATCACGGAATGGGCTATTCCATTCTTTATGAGGGCGGTATTTTCAAGCAGAAAATTATTGACGGCTGGCAGACCGAAATGCCCGATTTCTGGCTTCCCGGCGGCGAGGTCTGGCTTTCACCGAGAGAGGATAAGGCGGTTGAGGTCAAGTTTGAGGGCAATGTTTCCGAAACATGGGAGGGCCCGTTCCACCATGTTGAGCTTGTCGGCTGCAAGACCGTTAAGGCTGTTCCCTATGATATGATGGTTCCCGGCAAGGACGGCAAGGGTGCGGCGGTTCTCCGCCTCTGGTCTGCAAAGGCTGACAGCATTGATATGGCAATGTTCAATCAGGGCGACTATATGAGAGCCATGGAAGAAAAGGCTATGGCGGAGGTTATCAGCAAGGTGCTTTATCCTGCCGACAATCATCCCGAGGGCAAGAGCCTGCGCCTGAGACAGCAGTATTTCCTCGTTTCCGCTTCAATTCAGGATATCGTTGCAAGGCATCTGAGAGAATACGGCTCACTTGATAATTTCGCAGAGAAAAATGCAATCCACATCAACGACACTCACCCGACCATGGCTATCCCCGAGCTTATGAGAATCATGCTCGACGAATGCGGCTACGGCTGGGATGACGCTTTCAAAATCGTTCAGGATGTCTGCGCCTACACAAATCACACGGTTATGGCGGAGGCTCTCGAATGCTGGGGCGAGGATCTTTTTAAACGCCTTGTTCCGAGAATTTATCAGATAATCAAAGAGATCGACAACCGCTTCAGAAAGAAAATCTGGGAAGAAACCGGAGACGCCGCAAGAGTCGAGAGAATGGCGATAATCTCAAACGGAGCGGTCAGAATGGCGAATCTCTGCGTTGCCGTCTGCCACAAGGTCAACGGCGTTTCGGCTCTCCACAGTCAGATTCTCAAGGATTCCGTTTTCAACGATTTCTATACTCTTGAACCCGATAAATTCACCAATGTCACCAACGGCATTGCCCACCGCCGCTGGCTCTGTCAGGCGAATCCACGCCTGACCTCGATGCTTACCGAGCTTATCGGCAAGGGCTTTGTTTATGATGCGGGCGAGCTTATAAAGCTCTGTGATTTCAAGGATGACGCTTCGGTTCTTGAGGAGCTTCGCAAGATAAAAACCGCCAACAAAGCGGATTTTGCAAAGCTCGTCAAGAGCAAAACAGGCATAGTTCTTGACCCGAATTCAATTTTCGATGTTCAGGTCAAGAGACTGCATGAGTATAAGCGTCAGCACCTCAATGCGCTTAATATTCTTGCAAAATATCTTGAAATAAAGGCAAATCCCAACGGCGATTTCACGCCGCACACCTATATTTTCGGCGCAAAGGCGGCTTCGGGCTACTTCATGGCAAAGAAGATCATCGAATTCATCTGCGCCCTTGCGGATTTAATCAACAACGACCCCGATGTCAAAGACAGACTCAAGGTCGTTTATATGGAAGATTATAATGTCACCATGGCTGAGGCTCTCATGCCCGCCGCTGACATCAGCGAGCAGATTTCGCTTGCAGGCACGGAAGCGAGCGGCACGGGCAACATGAAGCTGATGATAAACGGCGCCCTCACGCTCGGCACGATGGACGGCGCAAATGTTGAGATTTATGAAGCTGTCGGTGCGGAAAATATCATGATTTTCGGCATGAGCACTCCCGAAGTAAACGAGCTTAAAAAGAGAGGTTATGTTCCGCAGAATTATTACAACAACAATGCGGAGCTTCACAATGTTATCGAGTTTGCCAACAAGGGCATCGGCGGAAAGATGTTCGGCGAGATAAGCGGCACCATCGTTCATCACGACCCCTATATGGTGCTTGCGGATTTTGCGGATTACAGAAATATTCAGAAATATGCCGAGGAGCTTTGGCATGACACGAAGAAGTGGGATAAAATGTCGCTGATGAACATTTCGGGCGCAGGCATTTTCGCCGCCGACCGTGCAATCAACGAGTATGCCGAAAACATCTGGCACGCCGACAAAATCGATTTGAGAAGCAAGAAATAATTGATTGTCCATCCCGGAACACCGTTCTCGGTGTTCCGGGAATCAATAATAATTATTTTATTCGCAGATTTTCCAATCCTCAGGCGCTATGCGCCAGCTCCTTTGCCAAAGGAGCCTATTCAGAGGATTTCGGTTTAATTGATATCATTTGAAAATGAGTTGGCATGGTATGAGCCGAGGAGGATTTATTGAAACATAAGAATTAATTAATCAACGGATGCTTAAAAGCATAGAAAAGGCGGTTTATTAATGGGACAAAACCGATTGCCAAGAAATAAAGAGCTAAAGGTTTTTTCATCCGAACTTAGGAAAAATGCAACCCCCGAAGAAAATAAAATTTGGTATGAATTTCTCAGAACTTATCCTGTCCGTTTTAACCGGCAACGAATTGTCGGGAGCTACATCCTTGATTTTTATTGCCCAAAAGCGAAACTTGCCGTTGAGATTGATGGCTCACAACACTTTGACGATAAAGGCATTGATTATGATGCCAGAAGAACGGATTATCTTGAAAGTGTAGGATTATTTGTTTTGAGATTTTCCAACCTTGAAATAAACGAATGTTTTTATGAGGTTTGCAGCGTGATTGACAGAACTGTAAAAAACAGAATGAAATAAACCTTACCAATTCAAAAGAGGACTGTTGGCTGCTTTGCCAGAGCCGATGCAACTGGTTACGGTATCGTTGGCCTCCTTTGGCAAAGGAGGTGGCGCGGCATAAGCCGTGACGGAGGATTGGTAAGCTTTTGAGTAAATATAATTATCCATAACCGTACATTCCCCGCAAGTAATGCTATTCACGGAGTTTTTAAATTTACTGCAATAAATAACAGGCGACCGAAGGTCGCCCCTACTGATGAAACAGGTGATTTGATGACTGACACCGATTTTATGAACATAGCGATTGAGCAGGCGAAAATTGCCGCCTCGGAGCTTGAAGTGCCTGTCGGCGCAGTCATAGTCCGAAACGGCGAGGTGGTTTCCGTCGGCAGGAACAGGCGTGAAACGGGCAAAAACGCTC
>JBJEQC010000115.1:0-3946 GCA_051881555.1 Acutalibacteraceae bacterium | reverse complement strand
GACAATGTCCGGCTTGAAATCATTGATTTCCTTTTTGATGTTGGTGGTTTTTATTGTGCGGTCAAGAATTTTGACCGTGTGACCGTTCGCCTGAAGATAGCTTGCAATTGACATCAGACCGAGCGGAAAACCGACCTGGCGTGTATAACGCTCCATGGAGGGGTTAACAAAAAGAACTCTCATTTTATTGCCTTTCCTTTAAATCCAAACCGTATTTCTTGACAATCCTCGGGAAAAAGTTTCCGTAAAAGAAAATATCAAGAAATTCATAAGCGCTGGCAAAGAATTGTTCAACGCCGTTTTTAAAGCCGTGGCCCTTAAGGCTTCTGAGAACATCAAGAATATCCTTTTTGGCAACGGAATAATTCAGCTTGCCGTTTTCGATAAAGCTTTTCTTTGTAAAGCTGCTCCAAAGAATATGACAGCGAACCACCTTGAGGTCAAGCGATTTGACTTTTGAAAGATTCGGCTTGGGCGAATAGAAAATCCTCGTTTTCATGCATTCTTTCATTGACTTTGCCGGAGTGTGCCTGCCCTCGGCAACGAGTTTATCATAAATTTCAGACCCGGGGAGAGGGCTGAAATAGGAGCAAACGAATTTGGTGTAGCTTATTCTGTTAACAAGGCTGCAGGTGTCACGAAGCTCTTCTTCGGTTTCGTCCGGGAAGCCGACAATAAAGTAGCAAAGAGAAATTATGCCGACATCACGGCAATTTCGGAGATCTTCCTCAACCCTGCCGGGGTTATAGCCCTTTTTCATTCTGGCAAGGGTGGTTTTTGAACCGCTTTCAATGCCGAATTCAAGCCAGCGGCAGCCTGCGTCATACATGAGCTGAAAATCCTCTTTGTCAAAAAGACCGATTTTGGTCATTGCGCCCCAATGGATTCCGAGGTCGGCTTCAATGAGCTTTGTGCAGATTTCACGCAGAGTCGCTTTGTTATAGCCGAAAAGCTCGTCCGCAAAGGCGACCGCCTTTAAGTGATGATTCTCTTTGAGATATTTAACCTCCTGAATAAAGACGTCGATATCTCTTGATCGGCGGCAGTTTTTATGGAAATCCGTATTGTAGCAGAAGGTGCAGTGACCCGTACAGCCCTTTGAAAGATACATGCCCATGATGCCGTCGTAGTCGTAGTTTTTATAGAGCGTTTCTTCGGGATAGATAAGCTCATAGTTGATGGGCGGGAGCTTTGCAAGATCCATGAATTCTCTTTCGGGAGTTTTAACAATTTTTCCGTCTTTAAGATAAGCAAGACCCTTGATTGAATAAAGGTCACCGCCTTTTTCGGCGGTTTCAAGAATTTCAAGCCAGGTTTCTTCTCCCTCTCCCATGGATACAAAATCCATGCAGCCGAGTTCAAGCGTCAGTTCGGGCGAACAGGTTACAAAAGGACCGCCCCAGATGACCGTGATGCCTCTCTTTTTTGCCGCTTTTGAAACAATAATACAGTCCTTGACTGACATAACCGCCAAAAGCGAACAGCCGACAAAATCGGGCTTGAATTCGTCAAGCTCAGCGTTTATATCCGTTGATTTGGTCGCTCTGTTCAGAACCTTAACCTCATGCCCGTTTGCTTCAAGGTAGCTGCCGATTGACAAAACGCCGAGAGGAGCGCAGCGCGCTCTTGTGTAATGTTCGGGCGCAGGGTTAATTAACATGACTTTCATCTTTATGCCCTCCTTGGGGTGTGCGTAATACGCTGATTTCATCAAGATAAATGTTGCGGCTGTCTTTTCTGCCGTACCAGACTATAAAGCGCGCATAATCCTGCCATGAACCGCATCTGACGGGTTCGGCAACCGTGTAGCGGCATCTGATTTTTTCGAGCTTTGCGTTTTCCCCGCAGAGAAGAGCCGAAAAATAATTTTTGAAATCATATCCGCATTCAAAGTCAATTTTATTGGCAAAAGGCAGCTTGACGGTGCTTTTCTGATAGAGAAACAAATCCTCAAACGCATCGTCGCCGTCAAAAAACGGTTTAAGAAAATCCTTTATCTCGCTGTAGAACCGTTCGGATTCATAAGCGGCGTTCAGAAATGCAAATTCCTCCGACGGCCAGCCGACATCGCCGAAGCGCCTGTCCTCCCAGACAAGCCCGGCTTCGCCCTTGGTGACCTTTTCGAACCTTTCGCTCAGCTTTGAATATATTTTTCCGCATACGGTATCGGGATTCTCAGCCATAAAGGAGATAAAGCTTTTGTAAAATTCCGAATATTTCAAGCCTTTTTTATCATGCAGATAAAGCGCAAACATCATCAACAGACCCTCGTGATGAAAAGCCTGAATGGTTGCGGAGAAAATGTTCATTTTGACCCAGTCCCGGCATGACATGGTGTTTGTTTCAACAATGAGCCTTGAATATTCGGTTATTTCTTCATCTTTATTGATAACCGTGTGAGGCTGATTGAGCGGAACAAGCACAAATTTTATGCCGTGTTTTTTGGTATATTCGGCGTTGCCCATTGCGGAGCAGGGCAGCCATTCGCAGTCATGGATATAAATAGAGTTATGCTGACCGGAATTGAGCAGAATGTCTATTCCGTCAACAAAGCTGTCATAGGTTTCGCCGGGAAGCCCGAGAATAAGCTCCGAATAGGTTGCGATTCCCGCTTCGTTGTATTTGTTAAGCAGAGCTGTAAAAGAGTCAATCGAAATGTTTTTTCTGTTTATATTTTCAAGAACCGTGGGGTTGAGCGACTGAAATGAAAGCGTTGCGCCCTTGTCCATTCCGCAGTCGTTCAGCTTTTTGGATATTCTGAAAACGCGGTCGTTGCTGTTTTTGGCGCTCGAAACCTGAAAGCCGGAGAGAACGCCCTCCTCATTGTGGAGCCGAACCATTTCGTCAACGAATTTTTCGTCACGCTCGAACATTCCGAAGTTTGCGTCCGCCCCTCCGAATCCGCTGATTTTATGGTCGCTGAGCCATTGAAGCTCCTGCATGATTTTTTCTTCAGGGAAAAATCTGATTCCGCAGTGAAGATTGCCCCAGTCGCAGTAAGCGCAGTTATAGGGGCAGCCACGGTTTGTTTCAATAACCGCATGAAATGCAATGTTGGGATAATTTTTTAAAATCGAATCAAAAACTCCCGTAAGATAGGGCGACGGATAATCGATTCTTTCGGATTTTTTGGGGAAAGTGTAAACGGCGTTTCCGTTTTTCCTGAAAGCAATGTTTGCAACGCCGTCAAGAGGAGAGCCGTTTTTCAGCGCCAGCAAAAGGTCGGCAAAGGTTTCTTCTCCCTCGCCGAAAATCATTATATCAATATAATCCTCGTTTTCCATCAGAGAGAGATCGGGGGAAATATGGTGCCCTCCGAAAACGATTATACAGTCGGGATATTTTTCTTTAACCTTTTTCGCCAGAACCTTGTTAAATTCATGGTTCCAGATATAGTTTGAAAAGCCGACAAGGAAAGGCTCGGAGATTTTTGAAAGGCATTTTTGAGTGTCTTCTCTTATGAATAAAGGCTCTTTAAAATCGTAAAAACCGTTTATTTCAGCGCTTGATTTTGCGTTCGCAATAAGCGTTCCGACGGCATAAGGCAAAAATGTTGATTTACCGTGGAGGTAATTAATTTGAGCCATATACACATTCTTTTTCATGGTTAACCTCGTTCAGACAAATATACATACATTATAATATGTGCCGTCGGTTTAGTCAACTGTTTTTGCCCCGTTAACCGTTCGGCTCAACAAAAAAGTGCTTCCAAAGAAGCACTTTTTTGGAACTTCACCTTAAAAATAGGACAGGGTTTCTGATTAAAAATTCGGTTTGCTTCGGCAAGAAATAAAAACTTCACCGTCCGCATTTGCAAAGCAAATATTTCATGTGTTTATTGAACGGAATGATATTCCCGGCTAATAACCAATATTTTAAATTTTAACACGGCAAATTGGAATTTGACGAGTTTTTTACTCCCTCAGAGCCTATGGCTCAGCTTTCT
>JBJEQC010000114.1:0-17346 GCA_051881555.1 Acutalibacteraceae bacterium | reverse complement strand
TATCTGCCCGAGTTTGCGGCAGTTTTAAGGGTTACATCGTGATATCCGCCCTCAACAATGCTGGTTGAGGAAACAACGGTAAGCTTTGCGTTCTTCTGAAGGTCGGGAATTGTCAGAACGCCGCAGTTACACATTGTTGACTTAACCTTATAAAGGCTCTTTGCAACATTGTCGCTGAGCGGACCGGCGTAAGTAACATAGGAATCAACGCCCTCTTCAAAGCTGAGCTTTGCCTTGCCGCCAAGGTCGTATCTCTGCCAGTTTCTCGCTCTGTTTGAGCCTTCGCCCCAATACTCTTTAACATAAGCTCCGTTAATCATAAGCTTATTTGTCGGGCTTTCGTCAAAGCGGGCAAAATATCTGCCGAGCATGAGGAAATCCGCACCCATTGCAAGAGCAAGGGTCATATGGTAATCGTGAACGATACCGCCGTCTGAGCAGATGGGAACATAGATTCCCGTCTCTTTGTAATACTCGTCTCTTGCGTCGGCAACCTCGATAAGCGCAGTTGCCTGACCTCTGCCGATACCCTTTGTCTCTCTCGTTATGCAGATTGAACCGCCGCCGATACCGACCTTAACAAAATCCGCACCCGCTTTTGCAAGGAAAAGGAAGCCGTCACGGTCAACAACATTGCCTGCGCCGACCTTGACTTTATCGCCGTATTTCTCACGGATGAAAGCAAGAGTCTGCTCCTGCCAGACCGTGTAGCCCTCTGATGAATCGATGCAGAGAACATCTGCGCCCGCCTCAACAAGAGCGGGAACACGCTTTTCATAATCGAGAGTGTTGATACCTGCGCCGACAACATAGCTCTTGTTGGCATCAAGAAGCTCCTGAGGATTCTCCTTATGCTGTGAATAGTCCTTGCGGAAAACGAAATAAAGAAGTTTGCCGTCTTTGTTGACTATCGGGAGTGAGTTAAGCTTATGCTCCCAGATTATATCATTAGCGTCTTTAAGGGTTGTTGTTTCGGGAGCTGTGATAAGCTTTTCAAGCGGAGTCATAAACTCCGAAACAGGAGTGCTCATATCCATTCTGCTGACTCTGTAATCTCTGCTTGTAACAACGCCGAGTAGCTTGCCGTTGGCGCTTCCGTCATCGGTAACCGCCATGGTGCTGTGACCTGTCAGATCAAAAAGCTCAAGAACATCTGCAAGAGTTGCGTCGGGCTTGAGGTTTGAATCGCTGACAACAAAGCCTGCCTTGTAGCTCTTGACACGGGCAACCATCGCCGCCTCGTCCTCAATTGACTGAGAGCCGTAAATAAAGGATATTCCGCCTTCCTTTGCAAGAGCAATCGCCATTGTATCGTTTGATACGGACTGCATTATTGCGGAAACAAGCGGTATATTAAGGCTCAGCGGGCATTCCTCCTCGCCTTTTCTGAACTTAACAAGCGGGGTTTTGAGGTTGACGTTTGCGGGAATGCACTCCCTTGATGTGTAGCCCGGTATAAGAAGATATTCACTGAAGGTTCTTGAGGGCTCCTGACAGTAGATAGCCAAAATAAACACTCCTTTTAGTTATTTTTAGCGACGATTATATAACAAATAAATATAAAAGTCAAGAAATATTTGAAATTCAGCGGCAAAATTCCGCAATGTAATTATTAATGCACTTTTTGATTATGTCAACAGCCGTTTCTCTGTTCTGAACCTCGTCAACAACGGTTTCCTTGCCCTCAAGGTTCTTATAAACAGAAAAGAAGTGGCGCATTTCCTCAAAGATATGCGGCGGCAGCTCGCTGATATCTTTATAGGCGTTATAGTTCGGATCGTTGAACGGAATAGAAATTATCTTTTCGTCAAGCTTTCCGCCGTCTTTCATCGTTATAACGCCGATGGGATAACAGCGAACGAGGGTCATCGGGTCGATCTCCTCGCTGCAGATAACGACAACATCGAGCGGGTCGCCGTCATCGCCGTAGGTTCTCGGAATAAAGCCGTAATTTGCGGGATAATGAGTTGAGGTATAAAGAATACGGTCAAGAATTAGCAGACCCGTTTCTTTATCAAGCTCATATTTCCGCTTGCTGCCCTTGGTTATTTCGATTACCGCAATAAAATCCTCGGGCGTTATTCTTTTGGGGCTTATGTCATGCCAGATATTTCCCATATTTTTCACTCAATCAATCAAAATAAACCGTTTTGCCCGTTCTCGCCGATTCATAAACGGCGTTAACGATTCTGACGCTCTTAATTGCCTCCATGGGCAGGATTGCAGGGTCTCTGTCCTCAAGAATTGCGCTTATCATATCCTCAACAACAGAGTTATGGCCGAGGCAGAGAGTCGGGTCAAGAGCCGCTGCGGCGGCGTTGCCCGTATACTTCTTGAGCATTTCTTCCTCCTCGCCCTCGGGAGCGTCCTTGAACTTCCAGAGAGTGAGCTTATCCTGATTTGCTTCCATCGAGCCGTTAGTGCCGTAAACTCTGATATCGGTGCTCAGACCCGGATATGCACAGGTTGTGCTGATAAAGGTTGCAACTGCGCCCGACTTAAACTTGATGAGCGAAGCCGTGAAATCCTCCGTGTCAATCTTATGGTTATAAATAGCGGTCTGAGAGGTGACGCTCTCAACCTCGCTGTTCATGAGCCACTGCATGAGGTCAACGGTGTGAACAGCCTGATTCATAAGCGATCCGCCGCCGTCCATTTCCCATGTGCCTCTCCAGCCGCCGTTATCGTAATATTCCTGAGTTCTGAACCATTTAACCGCAAAATCGCCGAAAAGAACCTTGCCGATTCTTCCGCTGACAACCGCATCATGCATCAGGGGCATGTCGGGATTATATCTGTTCTGATGAACAACGCCGGCTTTCATTCCGGTTTCCTGCCTTGCCTTTTCGATTCTGAGAGCGGCCTCAACGGTGATATCAACGGGCTTTTCAACAAGAACATTCTTGCCCGCTTTCATCGCCTTAACGGCAAAATCTGCGTGCATTCCGCTGGGAACTGCAATGCTGACCGCATCGATATCGGGATTTTTGAGCATTTCGTCAAAATCAAGATATGTAAGAACATCGGGGCAAATCTCTTTCGCTTTGTCGAGCCTTTCCTGAAGCAAATCGCAGACTGCGATAAGGTTTGCATTTTTTGATTTCGCCGCCGCTTCAGCATGACGCAATCCGACGCCGAGACCTACAACGGCATAGCCGACTTTCTTTTCCATAATTAAATATCCTCCTAAAAATGTTTTTTATTTTCAGATGCTTTTGTATGTTGTGAATCTGTATTTAAGCCCTTTATGCTCCGCTTCGTCCTTTTGGCGGGCAAGCACCCAATCCTCGTTTTCGTCGAGGTTCGGGAAGAAGCTGTCGGCAGGCTTTGACGCCGACACCTTTGTTACATAAGCCGTGTCGCAATAGGGCAAAAGCTGTTCATAAACCGAAGCTCCGCCGATGACGAAAACCGTGCTTGAATCATATCTTTTCAGAGTTTCAAACAGCTCGTCAAGCGAATGGCAGGGAACAACGCCCGGAGCCGACCAGCTTTCGTCCGAGGTGAGAACAATGTTTACTCTGTCTGTAAGCGGATTCTGACCGGGCAGAGACCTAAAAGTTGAAATGCCCATAACAACAACATTGCCCATGGTTTTCTCTTTGAAATACTTCATGTCGGCGGGAATATGAAAGAGCAGACTGCCTTCATATCCGATTCCCCAATTTTCATCAACGCAAACAATTGCTTTCATTGAAAAATCTCCTCTTATATATTTATATTGCTACCGGTATTTTTTCATTGAACTCATGATATTTGTAATTTTCAAGAGAAAAGCTGTCTCTTGTAAATTCATAAAAATCGGTTATTGTCTTATCCATAACAAAATCGGGAGCGTCATAAGGCTCTCTGCTGATAAGCTCCTCAACAATCGGAACATGGCGGTCATAAATATGAGCGTCGGCAATAACATGCACAAGCTCGCCCGGCTCAAGGCCGCTGACCTGAGCAAACATGCAAACGAGTGCCGCATACTGGCAGACATTCCAGCAATTCGCCGCAAGCATATCCTGCGAACGCTGATTGAGAATGGCGTTGAGCTTTTTGCCCGAAACATTGAAGGTCATGCTGTACGCGCAGGGGTAAAGCGCCATTTCGCTCAAATCCTGATGAACATAGATATTTGTCAAAATTCTTCTGCTCTGAGGATTATGCTTAAGGTCATAAAGCACTCTGTCAACCTGATCCATGTCGCCCTCTTTGTAATGATGCTTGACTCCGAGCTGATAGCCGTAAGCCTTGCCGATGCTTCCGTTTTCGTCAGCCCACGAATCCCAGATATTTCCTCTCAAATCATGAATATTGTTGGATTTCTTCTGCCAAATCCAGAGAAGCTCGTCAACTGCGCTTTTGAGAAAGGTTTTTCTGATTGTCTGAGCGGGAAATTCCTTGCTTAAATCGTATCTGTTGACAACTCCGAATTTCTTGACCGTGTGCGCAGGGGTTCCGTCCTCCCATTTGGGGCGAACATCAAGCTCGGTATCCCAAAATCCGTTCTGAAGAATATCCTTGCAGGTTTCAATAAAAACTTTATCAGCAAAGCTCATAGTCAGCCTCCCAATCTGTTTATATAGTCGCCGAGACCCTGCTCAAAATTAACTCCGAGCCTGGTGTCGGTTTTTGCCTCAAAGGTTCGTTTAATGGCGGCGCAGGTGAAATCGAGCGCAATTTCGGCGCTCTCAAAAATGCTTTTGCCCCGAAGATAAGCTCCGAGCAAAGCGGAAGCGAAAATATCGCCCGTGCCGTAATATGTTCCCGAATATTTTTCCGAAAAGCGATAAAAAGGCTCTTTTCCCTTTTGAAAAACAGCACAGCCGATTTTATCGTCATCAAATGAAACGCCCGTCAGCACAACCATGGGCGGGCCGAGCCGCAAAAGCCGATTTGCAAGCGCTTCAATAAATTCCTTGCTGTATGGCGGTTCTCTGTATTCCTCGCCGAGAAGGAAAAACGCCTCGGTAATGTTCGGAACAATAATATCAGCCTTTTTGCAAAGCGAAGTCATTTCCTTTGCAAAGCCGCTGTCAAAGGTTGTATACATTCTGCCGCCGTCCGCCATAGCGGGGTCAACAAGAACAACGGTTCCGCCGTCATTGAAATCGTCAATGAACGAGCTGACTATTTCCACCTGCTCCGTTGAGCCGAGAAAGCCGCTGTAAATGCCGTCAAATCGGATGCCGAGCGATTTCCAATGAGCGGCAAAGGGGCGAAGGTCGCCCGTCAGGTCACGGTAGGTAAAGCCCGTCATGTCTCCCGTATGAGTTGAGAGCACCGCAGTGGGCATAACCGCCGTTTCAATGCCTGCCGCCGAGATTATCGGTATTGCGGCGGTCAGTGAGCATTTGCCGATGCCCGAAACATCATGTATCGCCGCAACTCTTTTCTGCCTTTCCGTGACACCGCCGCCTTTCTTCGGATATTTTATTAATTATACAATATTGCTTTTCTTTTTTCAACTGCCAAAATCAATATTATATTTGATTTTTTACGGCTTTTTTCGGAATGTTCAACAATTCCTGCATAGGGGAACGGTAAAGTTCTCAATTAAATAATAACAACGTGAACCGCTTTTATTGATTCGTTGCAGATAAGGACACTTTTTGAATAATAAAGAACCTTTTTTTCTTAAGCATATTGAAGTAAAATAGTAATATAACCATAAAGCGACGATTATAGTTAATAAAAGTAGTTAATATTTACCAAACTGACTTTGGATTTTCGTTATTCGGCTGAAAAAACCTGTCGGCAGTTAAAGAGCCTGACGGGAGCACCTTTTGAAAAGAGGAGGCAAGCATATGAAAGACCAGATGCTGACAAGGCGTTATGTCGGCAACATGGAAACGGCGGCATACATAGCCCAGGATTTTGCCGCAAGCTTTTCCATCGGAAAATACGGCAACCGATTCATTTGGGATGTTGTCGGAATTGACTTCAAAATCAACGGAATTGTTTCTCTTTTCACCGGCGCATGGGATATCATCAACGACACCTTTATCAGCGCCATTGTTGACCGCACCCGAACCCGCTGGGGCAAATTCAGACCGTATCTTATCTGGATGAAAATTCCCCTCACCCTGTTCGGAATGCTCTATTGGTTCATGCCTCTGTTTTTCCCCAATACCTCAACAACATATCTTCCGAAGCTTATCTACTTTTTCGCTTTCAGCGTTATCAATGAAACGGCGGGCACATTTCTTAACATTTCGCAGACGGGTTTGCTTGCGACAATAACGCCGAACCCCGAAGAAAGAGTACGTCTGATATCTCAAGCGAAATTTTTCTCCCGCTTTTTAGGCGAGCAGATTCCCGAATGGACAATGGGAATACTGATCGACCTTATCAATTCAAAAATAATCCGCATGAAGCTGAGCAGCCTTTTCATCGGCATGGGCAGTCTCACGGCGGTTCTTTCCGCCGCAATGACATTCTGGTTCTATCTTGTGTCAAGAGAGCGTGTTATGCAGTCGCTTGAAAAGCCGAGGGTTATCGACGGCCTGAAAGCGATAATCAACAACAAGCCCCTGCTATTGATTACCCTGTCGGATTTTCTTGCGGGCTTCGGCATTTCGCAGAGCCGCTCCGACTATTACATAGATGTTCTGGGTCAGGCTTCGCTTCAGACAATTGTCGGAATCCCCGCCTACCCGATTCTTAACATCAGCTATTCCTTCGTTGCTCCCCTGCGCAGAAAATTCACTTCAAAGAAGCTTTGGATTGCAGAGGATATCTGGACTGATATGTGCTGGCTTATCGTTTTCGGAATCGGCTCAATAAACAAAAACTTCATGAAGCGCAAGGTTATGATACCCGTTATGATGATTGAAGAATTCGTTGAAATGTGGGTCTACGGTCTGCGCCATGTTATTCCCGACGAGCTTTATAACGAAGCCATGGATTACTGCGAATGGAAAAACGGCTACAGAGTTGAGGCGATGACGGGCGTTGCAAAGGGACTTGTCACCAAAATGCAGACCGTCATAATGACCTCGGTCAAGAGCTTCATTCTTGCAAAAATCGGATATGTTCAGGGCAAGGAAATCGGCACTCAGAGCTACAAAGCAAAATGGTGGCTTTTCGCTCTCGGAACGGGCATTCCCATCATCACAAGCGCATTCGGAATAGTGCCGAAATTCTTCTATCCCATCGACAAAAAGATGCGTGAGCGCATGTATCACGACCTGGCTGAGCGCAGACGCCTTGTTGCCGATGAAGTAAGGCAACAAGACGAAACCGCAGTAAAAATTGCGGAATAATCGGATAAAAAGGCAAAACGGCTTGTATCGGTTGATTTTTTTGAACCGACGCAAGCCGTATTTCATATTCTTTTTTCTCTGTCACGGTATTTTTTCGGCGACATTCCGCAGGCTCTTGAAAACAGCCTGTGAAAATAGCTGATATTGTCATAGCCGACCTGCTGAGCTATTTCCTTTATGCCCATATCGGTGTTTTTCAGCAGACTGCACGCCTTTGAAATCCGCTTTTCCTGAAGAAACTGAGTATAATTCTTCCCGGTCAGGCGTTTAATCTGCTTTGACAGAGCGTTGACATCATAAAATGTCAGCTCGCTCAGCTCCGTCAGGCTGCCGTCGGCATAGTGATTTTCGATATAGTCCAGCATCTTAAAAACGAGCGAATTTCCGCTGCCGTTATAGCTGATATCCTCAACATTGTTCATCAGATGAATTAACAGCAGGCTCATGGTCAGCTCGTTGATTTTATCCGAATAAGGAGTCTCATAGAGATGATTCCATATCATGTTTTCAACAAGATTCTGAACTGCGGGAGATTTTGAAGCGCAGAAATGAAGAAAGGTCGCTTTGCCTGTGTCGCCCGTCAGACATTCAATGATGAAGCGGTGAATCATCGTTTCTTTTTCTCCGAGCATTGCTAAAATCTGCTTCAAAAAATCGGGATGAACGATAAAATTGACCGCAATATCGTCCTTACCCGACGGCAGATTTATCTGCTTTGAATTCTGGCTCAGAAAAAGAAAATCGCCCTGAGCCAGCAAAACCCTTTCGCCGTTGACAATATGCTCGGTCTGACCCTGACACATATAAACAATCTCGATATAATCATGCGTATGCTCAGGGAAACCCTCCGTGCTTGTGTCGGCGCGAACGGTAATCAGCTTTTCACTCCCGAGAAAATTCCTGCTCTCAACGAGCACGGCTTCTTTGCCGCACGCCGCCTGCCTTGACAGCTTTGAGGGGTTTTGGGTTGTTGAACGGACAAGCTCCAGAAGCAGACCAATATCCATTTTCAGCTCTCCCTTCTGAAAACAGTATATCAATTGCACATTTTTAAGTCAATAGCCGTGAAATAAAAAGAAAAACTCAATAAAGTCTCAATCGTTTAGCCGATTTTAATAAAAATCCCCTCGATTTTTCCCAATATTCCAACGAATCATAAAAATTTGCTGTTTTTTTGCTAAAACTATTGTTTTACAGGCTCATTTTTAGTATAATAATTTGGTATTGAATCCGGGTTATAATAACCCTTTGAAAGGCGTGGTATAATGCTCGGCAAATATGTCAGAGTCAGGGTTACCAACCCTATCCGCTCCGTAAACAGACAGTTCGGCTTTGTTTATCAGCTGAATTTCGGAGTTATTGAGGGAAAGAAAAGATATGACAGTCTCTCCTCGGGCGCTTATATTATGGGCATAAATCATCCGGTCAGAACCTTTGACGGCAGAGTTATCGCATCAATCAAGCGGAACAACGGCGGCCCGACAGTTTATGTCGTTGCTCCGAAAAGCATGAGATTCATTTCTTATCAGATTGAGGACGCAATCGCTTTCGCTGAAAAAGACAGAGACTATAAGCTCGAATGCCTTTATGAGCGCTCATGCGGCGCCGTTGTTTATCGCATTATCAACGATGAGGTTCGTTATCTTCTGATTAAGAACAGAAGAAGCACTCATTGGGGCTTCCCGAAAGGTCATATCGAAAAGGGCGAAACCTTTGAACAGACCGCAATCAGAGAGGTGCTTGAAGAAACGGGAATTCACATTCAGATTCTGCCGCAGTTCGCTTCAAAATCCGAATACACCATTCAGGGCAGAGTTGAAAAATCCGTTACTATTTTTCTTGCAAAGACAAAAGACACGCAAACAACCATCCAAAGAGAGGAAATTGAGGACTATATCTGGCTGAGCTTTGGCAAAGCCATGGACACCCTGCGGTTTATCAATGACAGAAATATTCTTCAAAGTGCTCATGATTTTCTGATTGAACAGCACATTGTCTGAAAAGGGGGCTTTTGATGACCGAAGCTATAACCGATTATCTGGTCGGATTGTTTCAGGGGTCAATTCCGAAAGAGCTGATTATTTTTTTAATATCAATGCTGCCGATTGTTGAGCTCAGAGGCGGAATGATTGCGGCAAAGCTTCTCGGCGTTGAACTGACAAAGGCGTTTGTTATCTGTTATCTCGGCAATATTTTGCCGATACCCTTTATTCTTTTGTTTATCAGAAAAATATTTAAATTTCTGAAACGGTTCAAAGCAACAAGAGGGCTGATTGAAAAGCTTGAGCTTCGCTCAATGAGAAAGAGCGAAAAGGTCAGGCGCTGGAGAAACTGGGGGCTTCTGGCTTTCGTTGCGATTCCCCTGCCCGGAACCGGCGGCTGGACGGGCGCTTTGATTGCCGCCCTGCTTGATATCCGAATCAGAACCTCTTTCCCGATTATCGCTCTGGGAGTGCTGATTGCCAATCTGATTATGGCGGCGTTTTCTTACGGCTTTCTCGGAATCCTCGGAGTGTAAAAAAACAATTCAACAGTTTAAAAGTCGAAACGGTGCAGTCCGAGAACTGCACCGTTTTTTGTTTCTTCTTACTGTTCAAACCGTCATTTAAACCGTTATAAACCTTTAATGGTCTATGCTTTCAAGCCATTCGGCAACCTCTGCTTCCGAAACGCCCGATGAAAACCTTTTGCCGCTTTGCCAATCCCCCGTTCCTGCCGCTTCTTTGAGCAATTCTCCGCTTTCGCCCAAGCCTGAGCTTGCCGAAGTGCAGAAAGGAATCACCTTTTTACCCGTAAAATCATTTGCTTCAATAAAACCGTCAACGGGCCATGCGGCGATTCCCCACCAGATCGGATAACCAATGAAAACGGTATCATATTCATTAAAGTTATCAACAGTTACGGCGTTAAGCGCAACATCTCTTTCGTCTGGATGATCGTGTTCGTAAACAACACGGCTGTTTTCATCGTTCCAATTCAAATCCGCATCGCTGTAAGGCACTGATGAAACAAGCTCAAAAAGGTCTCCGCCCGTTGCAGACGCAATATATTCGGCAACCTCTTTTGTATTTCCCGTTGCGGAAAAATAAACAACTAATGTTTTGCCGCCCGAAGCTTCATTTCCATTTTCGGACGACGGTTCTTCCGCTTCGGCAGTATTGCTGTCTGTCTGCTGAATTTCGGGATTATCGCCTGAGCTTCCGGAATTCTGACCTGAACACGCTCCGAGGGTTAAAAGGAACAAAAAGCTCATAATAAATGAAATTATTCTTTTCACATTCAAGCCTCTTTCTGTCATAATCTATCGCCTCCGCTTTTTATTTTATTGGTCATTACCAGCTTTTCTTCTCTTTTGAACAGTCGTGCTGTTTTTTCCTCTTCTCAACCATATTGACAAACCACTCAACCATAGACGGATCCTGATGAGAGAAAAATGAGCTTTCGTTTTTATCCAGAGCCGCAATAGCCGCCATATCTTCATCCGACAGCGCAAAATCAAAAACATCAAAGTTTTCTTTCATGCGCTCAAAATGGGTTGATTTCGGAATAACGACTATTCCTCGCTGAATATTCCAGCGCAGCATAACCTGCGCAGGGGTTTTTCCGTATTTAGTGCCGATTCCGGCGATAACGGTGTTTTCAAAAGTACCCTTGCGACCCTCTCCGAACGGTGCCCAGGCTTCCAAGCAGATACCGTATTTATCAGCCCATTCTTTTAAGCTCTTCTGCTGATTGAAAATATGCGTTTCCATCTGATTAACCATAGGCTTTATCCGGTTAAAAGCCGCAAAATCAACCATACGGTCGGCATAAAAGTTTGAAATGCCGATTGCACGGATTCTTCCCTCATCGTACAATTCTTCAAGCGCTCTCCATGCGCCGTAAGCGTCGGAGAACGGCTGATGCAGCAGAACCAAATCAATATAATCCGTTCTGAGCTTGCGGAGCGATTCCGCAACCGAAGCCTTAGCCTGCTCATATCCGTAATGCTCAATCCATACTTTTGTTGTCAGAAAAATTTCTTCTCTCGGCACGCCCGATTTAACAATTGCGGAGCCTACTTCTTCCTCGTTGAAATATGACTGCGCCGTATCAATATGTCTGTATCCTGCCTTTAAAGCGTCAAGAACACAGCGCTCACATTCTTCTTTTGTGACCTGATAAACGCCGTAGCCTAAAATCGGCATTTTCACTCCGTTTGATAATGTTACATATTCCATAATTCATTCCTCCGTAATTATTCAGACTCTTTTTCCCATTTCATAGGCTTCATCATAAGCGGGAGTGGTTTTTATCTCACCGGGCTTCCACGCTCCGACGCCGTAAATGATGCCTGCTTCTCTCGCTCCGTCAAGGCAATCCTCCGTAAAGCCTCTGAAGGCTTCAAGAGTTCTTGAAAGACTTGACTTTTCTGTGTCTGCCGCCGTCATAATAAAGTAAAAATCTTTATTTTTGATTTCCGTATACCTCGGAACGGTTCTGTCAATAAAGGTTTTCATCTGTCCGTCCATTGTGTAGAAATAGACAGGCGTTGCAAGAACGATTACATCGTAATTTACCGCTTTGTCAAGGATTTCCGCCATATCATCTTTCTGAACGCATTTGTGCGTTGTGTTGCACACACCGCAGCCACGGCAGTAGCCGATATTCTTTGATGAAAGAAACACCTTATCAACCGTGTTGCCGCTCTCGGATGCACCCTGTGCAAATCTGTCGCACAGGATATCGGAGTTACCGTTTTTTCTCGGACTTGCCGAAATAATCAATACTTTTTTCATTCTGTTATTCCTCCCGGATATCTTTTGCCATGCGGAATGCCGCAATTTCTTCCTTATTCATCACAAATCCTCCGAAATCCATTTTGCAATATCGTTCTTTGCCTGCTTAACTCTGCCGCCGTGAATGGCAATACCTTTTTCGACCTTTGCGTCGGGGCACAGCTTTTTGATGTCGCTGACACTGCTGCCGAGGCCGCTGCCTTCGTGAGTGCAGAAAGGATTAATTGTTTTTCCGCTGAAATCAAAATGCTCCAGAAATGTAAATACTGCCATGGGCATTGTGCTCCAATAGTTCGGATAACCGAGATAAATCACATCGTATTCATCAATCGATTCAGGCAGATTTTTCAGCTTCGGGCGGGCGTTTTGCCGCTGATCCGCCTGCGCCTGCGCAATACATTCGTTGTAAGACCTTGAATAAGGCTCCGTCTGCTCAATTTTAAATAAATCGGCTCCTGTTAACTCCTTGATGATGCCTGCCGCAATCTCCGTATTGCCGACCTGCAATGTTTTGATAAGTCCGTTAACATAGTTTTCATCCGCTCTTGAATAAAACGCAATCAATTCTTTTGACATTTCATAACCTCCGTCCTGTCTAAAGTATATCACTTATCGCCTTGACACGGAATATCCGATATGTTATCATTGTATTAACCAAAAGTTTATACTCTAATCTTCGGAGGAATTATATGTATAACCCCTTGCTCGATACTTTTGTTGCCGTTGCCGACTGCGGAAGCTTCACCAAAGCGGCAGAAAAGCTGTTTGTTTCGCCGACTGCCGTTATGAAGCAAATGAACACGCTTGAAAACCATTTGAATTTAAAGCTTACGGAGCGCACTCCGTCGGGCGTTCATCTGACCCGTGCAGGAGAAGTAATTTACAGAGATACGCTTTTTATGATTGATTACTCAAAAAAATCAATTGCCGCCGCAGTTAACGCTGCCCACAGATATGACACCACCTTCTGCGTCGGCACCTCTCTGCTGAACCCCGCAAAGCCTTTCATGGATTTATGGTACCGTGTTAATCAGAGCTTCCCCGACTACAAGCTGCACCTTGTTCCTTTTGAAGACAATCACGAGGGCATTTTATCCGAAATAGAAAAATTAGGGGAAAAATTCGACTTTTTGATTGGTGTCTGCGATTCAAAAGCATGGCTTTCGCTTTGCAGTTTCTTGCCGCTCGGCAGATACAAAAAGATGATAGCAGTATCAAGAGAACACCGCCTTGCATCAAAAAAGCGCATTGATATTGAAGATTTATACGGTGAAACTCTGATGATGGTCAGCCCCGGAGATTCGGGGATAAACGATTTCATACGCAATGATTTGAAAAATAATCATCCTCAAATTCAGATTGAAGATACTCCTCAGTTTTACGATTTATCAGTTTTCAATCGGTGTGCGGAAACGGGAAATGTTCTGCTGACGATTGAATGCTGGCAGGATGTCCACCCCGGGCTTGTCTCAATCCCCGTCAATTGGGATTACAGCATTCCTTACGGTATTCTTTACAGTCTGAACGCTCCTGACGATGTTAAGGAATTTATAAAATCTGCCGGTGAATTAATACAAAAGCCGTAAATCCCGAAAATAAAAGTGATAAAAAAGCAGCTTGTACCGGGGATAAAATCTCCGATACAAGCTGTAAATTATTTTGAGTTGTCAGCTTTGATTATACGGCAACTCTTCTGCCGTTTTTTTCAGACTGTTTCGGTTCGCCCGCCGGATTTATTAATCATCGTAATATTTCTGATTCAGGTTTATCAGCTTACCGAGCCTTTCGGCAATCTGATCGGGCGTTCCCTTTATCTCGCCGCTGAGCCAATTGACAAGAACCGTTTTTGAAGCGGAAGTAATATAAAGCAGATAAAGATTCGCCTCATCGATATCACGGTGCTTCTCAGTTGAAATAAGTGCTTCAAGAAGGCGGTCATAATAGATGTTAACAAGTCTCCAGATGAAGCTGTCAAGCATGTTGGACTGAGTGAGCATTCTGTAATACTCCATATCGTTGCTCAGATATTCACATATCATCTTTATGAATGTGCCGACATTGTCGGTAACCTGTTCAACTCCGAAATCATTGACAAAATCAATTATTTTTTGCAGTTCTTCGCTCTCAATCTGCTCCACAACGCTGTTAACATCGGCATAATGCGCATAAAAGGTTCCACGGCTGATATCCGCTTCTCTGATAATATCGGAAACGGTTATCTTTGAAACATCTTTTGTATGAATCAGCTTTGCAAGAGCTTTTTTAATCAGATTCTTTGAACGGATTGAGCTTCTGTATTCAGCTTTCGCCAAAATTAACACCCCTGATTTACTGAATTATAATTTTCTTTTATATGATAAAACATTTTCATAAAATTGTCAATATTTGAAGAAATAAACAAAAATTAAATCTTTGTGAACAAAAATATACACTCTGATATCGTTTCACAAAAAATCTTAATATATAAAAATATTTGAAAGGTATTGCTTTTGTTCCAAGTCTGGAATATAATAATAACAATACAAAAAGAGGTGAGTATAATGTTAGCTTATATGACCGCAAATGAAGCAGCTGAAAAATGGAACATATCGCACAGAAGAGTATTAACTCTTTGCAGAGAAAACAGAATAGCTAATGTTGCTATGCTTGGAAACATGTGGATTATTCCGATTGATGCAACAAAACCCGAAGATGCAAGAAGCACAAGATATATCAAATCCGAAGAAAAATCGGTTAAGCCTTTTTTGAAATGGGCCGGAGGAAAGGGACAGCTATTAAAAGAAATTGAAAAATACTATCCTTTCGCAAATGCAAATTTTTTTAAATATGCCGAGCCTCTTGTTGGTGGAGGCGCCGTCTTATTTGACATTTTGAGCAAATATGATTTAAAAGAAATATATATCAGTGATACTAATACCGAACTGATGAACACATATAAAATAATTCGTGACAATGTCAGCTGTCTTGTCGAAATGCTCGAACAAATACAAAGTGAATACCTCTCTTTGGAAGTCAGTCAAAGAAAGGAATACTATTATACTAAGAGAGAGAAGTTTAACGAATTAAAAAGCAATAATATTTTTGACACTGAACAGGCGGCTCTGATGATTTTTCTGAACAAAACCTGCTTCAACGGACTGTACAGAGTTAACCAAAAAGGACACTTCAATGTTCCTATGGGTTCGTACAAAAATCCGCTGATATGCGATGAAAAGAATCTGCGTGCAGTATCAGACAAGCTTCAACATGTTGAAATTGTATGCGGTGATTATAAAAAATCTGCTGATTTTATTGATGAACATACATTTGTTTATTTTGATCCCCCGTACAGACCGATAACCGACACCTCCGGTTTCACGGCATATACCGAAAAACCTTTTGACGATAATTCACAAATTGAACTTGCACAATTTGTCAAAGAAATGCACAATAAAGGAGCTAAAATTGTTGTCAGCAACTCTGATCCTAAAAACATTAATGCCGATGATAATTTCTTTGAGGACATTTATTCAATTTTCAATATAACAAGAGTTGATGCATCAAGAATGATAAACAGTAACAGTAAAAACAGAGGAAGAATTAAAGAATTATTAATTTCAAACTTTTGAGGAGATAATAAAATGAGAGATTTTAATGAATGGTTGTCCACGTTCAGCGATAATCTTGCCACTTGGAATTACTATGCTGATTTTGAAAAAGCATATAATCACACAGATAAAATAAAAGATGAGCTTAACATATTGAATGGTCTGATAGGTTCAAAAGACATTGAAAATGAGTTCAAAAGAATTGTTGAAAAATATCCCTCTGTATTAGAGGTTGTTCCTATATTAATTGCAAAAAGGGAACATGAGATAAAAATAGTAGATTCTGAATACAGCTACATTTTCAATTTCAAAAAGCCCAATTATTCTATCGATGATTATTCAACTTTTATGAGAAAAAGCGGATTGTATGATTTACTTGAAAACCATATTATTCATTCTTTGGTTGATTATGTATTGGGTGTTGAAGTCGGAATGGATACAAACGGTCGAAAAAATCGAACCGGAGATGCAATGGAAGACTTGGTTGAATCATATTTATTGAAGAATGGATTTGTCAAGAATGATTCATACTACAAAGAACTCACATTATCCTCAATTGAGAAAAAATGGGGTATTGATCTTTCTGCTATTTCCAACACAGGAAAATCAGAAAAAAGATTTGACTTTGTTGTGAAAACACAATCAACAATATACGGAATTGAAGTAAATTATTATACCGGTGGTGGCTCAAAACTTAATGAAACTGCTCGAAGCTATAAAACCTTAGCATTGGAATCAAAAGATATAAAAGGTTTTTCTTTCGTGTGGTTTACCGACGGAAAAGGCTGGCACTCTGCAAAACATAATCTTGAGGAAACATTTGATGTTATGCCTCACATTTATAATATCAATGATTTAAAAAACGGAATTATCAGCGAGGTCTTAGTTTAATGGCTAAAACAATAAAAAAATGGGAGCCTGAAGATTTTGAGCTTGAAATGACTACCCATTGGTCTTTTCCAAAACGAGGCGATTGGGCAACGCACGATGCAAAATGGCGTGGCAATTGGTCGCCTTATATTCCACGCAATATATTGCTCCGTTACTCGAAAGAGGGAGATTTGGTACTTGATCAGTTCGCCGGAGGAGGCACCACTCTCGTTGAGGCAAAACTACTTAACAGAAATATTATTGGCATTGATGTCAATGACACGGCAATAGCCCGTTGTGTTGAAAAAGTAGATTTTGAACATGACGGTGCAAATGGAAAGGTTTATATACGAAAAGGTGACGCAAGAAATCTTAGTTTTATTGCAGATGAAAGCATCGATTTGATATGCACTCATCCGCCATATGCTGATATAATCAGATACAGTGAAAATATTCCCGAAGATTTATCTTTACTTAAAATCAAAGATTTTTTAATAGAAATGAATAAAGTTGCCAAAGAAAGTTACCGAGTTTTAAAAAAAGGGAACTTCTGTGCAATTCTGATGGGCGATACACGCCAAAAAGGAAACATGATTCCAATGTCATTTGAAGTAATGCGAATCTTTGAAAATACAGGCTTTAAGCTAAAAGAACTTATAATTAAAGAACAGCATAACTGCAAGGCAACAGGATATTGGAAAACAAACAGTATTAAATATAATTTTCTTCTCATAGCTCATGAATATCTGTTTGTGTTCAAGAAATAAACAGTAATAAATCACTTAGATTTAAGTAAATCAAAGGGAGGCGTTATTCGGTGGAGCATTCGCAGTTTTTGAGGTCGGAAATGATCCTCGG
>JBJEQC010000113.1:14476-17391 GCA_051881555.1 Acutalibacteraceae bacterium | reverse complement strand
CAAAGAGTGTTGTATATTCGCTCGGTTGCGTCAATAACCGCCATGGCCTTTGCGTTTTTGCCGATGCTTGAAAGCCTTTCTTTGTCGGCAAGCAGAGCATTGACCCTTTCCGTCAGGCTGTCGGGGGTGAGGTCTTTTTCCTCAATTATTTCTGCGGCTCCGTTGCTGACAAGCGCCATTGCGTTATGATACTGATGATTCTCCGTAACATAGGGTGACGGAATAAGAACTGACGGCTTGCCTAAAGCCTGAAGCTCGCTGAGAGTGCTTGCGCCCGAGCGGCAGATAACAAGGTCTGCGGCAGGCAGGCACTTGGGGATATCAATATATTCAACAACTCTTATGTTGGGGTGAGTTTCGGGGTCTGCTCCCTCGGCTTTGAGCTTTTCTGAGAACCAATCTCCTCCTTTGCCCGTCGCATGGAGGAACACGCAGTCATTATCCTTATATTTATTAAGTATCATGCCGAGCACGGCGTCATTGACGGGCTTTGCTCCGAGACTTCCTCCCATTGAAAGAATCAGAGGCTTGCCGCCGAGATTAAGCTCCGCCTTTGCAAAGTCGCTGTCGGTTTTGAGGATATCTCCCCTTATCGGCAGACCCGTCACAACGCAGGGATTTTTCGGCTTCATATATTGCTCCGCCTGGGCGGCGGTTAGCATAACTCTGTCAACCATGCCCGCAACCGCCTTGTTGGCAACTCCGGGATAAGCGTTCTGCTCATGGATTGCGGTGGGAATGCCCATTTTTGCCGCAATTCTCAGAACGGGGCCGCTGACATAGCCGCCGAAGCCGATAACAAGGTCGGGTTTAAAGTCATTGATTATCTTTTTTATCTGTGAAGAAGATTTCATCAGTCTTTTGACCGTTATGAGATTATGCTTTATCGCATCGGGCGAAAAGCTGCGCCAAAAGCCGCTGATTTCAATTGTTCTGAGCTCATAACCCGCCTGAGGAACAAGCTTAGCTTCCATTTTATCCGCCGTTCCGACAAAAACGATTTCTGCGCTCGGGTTGCGCTCTTTTATATATCCCGCCGTTCCGAGAGCGGGATTGATATGACCGCCCGTTCCGCCTGCGGCAATCAGAATTTTCTTATTATCAAGCATCTTTCTTTTTCCTTTCACTGTTTCTCGAAATTGAAAGCACCATTCCCATCTCCAGGAGCAGCATAACAAGCGATGTTCCGCCGTAGCTGAAGAACGGAAGACTTATGCCCGTGTTCGGCACGGTTGCGGTTACGACGGCGATATTCAGCGCCGCCTGCAAGCCGACCTGAAAGCTGATACCCATGGCAAGCAGAGCTTCGTATCTGCTTCTTGCTCTGAGACCGATTATAAATCCTCTTGCAACAAGCAAAATGAAAAGTAAAATTATAATGATTGCTCTTAAAAATCCGAGTTCCTCGCAGACAACGGCAAAAACGAAGTCATTCTGCGGCTCGGGCAGATACATATGCTTCTGCCTTGAATTGCCGAAGCCGAGGCCGAAAAGGCCGCCTGAACCGATAGCGTAGAGCGATTGCAGGCTTTGCCAGCCCGAGCCCGTCGCTTCGTCGGAGGTCAGCTCATCGCCCGTTAAAAGCTTCAGCCATATTCTGATTCTTTCGCTTGCATAGCCCTCAAGGAATTTATTGGCATTCAGAACAAAGAATATGCCGAGAAGCACAACGGCTATTCCGCCGGCAATAAACCAGCCTTTTTTTGCTCCTCCGAGGAACAGCATGGTAACGCCGATTCCGAGCATCAGCAGCGTTCCCGAAACATGGTTTTCAAGATAAACAAGGCCGCAGACAAAACATATTATTCCGAGATAAGGGAATACCATCCACGCCTTGCCTTCAACCAATTTATGATATCTTTCAAGGCTGAACGCCATGAACATAATCAGCGCAAGCTTTGCAATTTCCGAGGGCTGAAACGTTCCGAGACCCGGAACCCAAATCCAGCGCTTGAACTCCTCTTTCCCCGGAATTTCATAGGGATTGACAAGAACATATAAAAGCAAAAGCACGGCAAATACCATTGCAACGCCCGAAGCGTCTCTGAACACATCGGCTTTTATGAACGAAACCAATGCCATGAGCGTTATGCCGATAAAGGCAAACAAGAGCTGATTTTTAAGGTAATAATAAGGGTCGTTCTTTGCCGATGAATCATACCAGGCGTTAACATAGCTTGCCGAAAACATCATAATAATTCCGACTGTCAGAATTATCATAACGAGCACAAGAAAAGTTATATCAATCGGTCCTGTCGCAATGCAGTCTTTAAGCTTCTTTCTGCGGCAGAATAAATCTCGGATGAGATAAAAAATACCGAAATGAGCTAAAAATTCCTTTTTCAAGGCTTTGCCTCCTCAGCGCAATATATATCCGCCGCAATACAGCACGGCAACGGCGGCAACACCGCCGAGAATGTTGACGGCAATCAGTATCAAAGCGATTTTTCGCTCACTGAGGCCGTTCAATTCAAGATGGCGGTGAAGCGGAGCTGATTTCAGAAGTTTCTTTCCGCCGCTCGTTTTGAAGTAAAGAACCTGCAAAACTTTTGAGCCGCCCTCAATAAAATATACAATTCCGGCGGGCAAAAGAATCAGCGGGCAACCGATCGCATAAGCAAGCGCAACGACCATGCCGCCCAGAAACATTGAGCCGCCTTCCCCCATCTGCACCTTTGCAGGGTGCCTGTTCCAAACGAGAAATCCGAGACACGCTCCGGCAAGAGCCGCCGACGCCATTGAAAAGCCGAACAAGCCTTTCAAAGCCGCCGCAACGCCGATTGCCGCAGCTGTGGTTAAGGTTACTCCGCCGCAAAGGCCGTCAATCCCATCCGTATAATTGACGGCGTTTACCGCAGAGAATATATAAACAATGCCGAAAATCCAATAGAAAAAGCCCATGCTGACCGTGCCGA
>JBJEQC010000113.1:0-14376 GCA_051881555.1 Acutalibacteraceae bacterium | reverse complement strand
GCATCTTTTCCCGTGAGCCGTTCCGAGCGGGCTTCAAGAACCGTTCGCCCGAATTGCAGCCGCCGAAGCCACGGAACAAAAACGAATCCGAGAACTGCGGTTATTGCAAGCCCTGCGGCTCCTGCGGTCAGTATTGCCGCTGCGGTTTTCATGCCGTGAACATTCCTTTCAGATAATCATTTTTGTAAATCAAGATAATCATAGATTGAATAGATAACATCTTCAAGCTTCATTCCCCTGCTTGCCTTAAAGAGAACTGCGTCGTCCTCTTTCAGGAAGCTTTCAAGAGCCTTTGAAAGCTCCTGCTTATCGTCAAAGCTCTCAACTGTCTTTACTCCGCCCTCTTTCGCCGCTTTTGCGGTCTGACGGGAACGCTCACCGTAAGTAAACAGAGCGTCAATGCCGTTTTCAGCCGCCTTAACGCCGACATCGTAATGTGCCTTTTCGCTGACATGACCGAGTTCAAGCATATCGCCGATAACGGCTATCCTGCGACGGGCTTTCATCTCTCCGAGAACGGAGAGTGCCGCCGCCTGAGAATCGGGGCTTGCATTATAACAGTCTTCAATAAAGGTTATTCCGCTTTTTTTGTTAATGCGCTGTCTCATTCCCGAGGGAACATAATTTTTCAAAGCTTCAAGGGCGTCTCCCGGCTCGATGCCGAAAAGCGACCCTGCGGCAACAGCCGCAAGCGCATTATAGACATTGTGGCGGCCCGTAAAGGGCAGGCTCACTCTCAACGAGCCGCCGCTGAAACCGACAGTCAAAACGGTTTCATTCTCTTTGGAGGTTATATCTGATGCCTTAAATAATGAATTTTCGTTGTCAATGCCGTAATAAATCACGGGATGCGCTCCGGGACGAACGGTAACGAGCATTTCATCGTCGCCGTTAAGAATCAGCGGAGCTTTTTCGCTCATGCCGTGAAGAATTTCAAGCTTTGCTCTGAGAATGCCCTCTCTTGAGCCGAGCTTTTCAATGTGAGAAACGCCGATGTTTGAAATAATCGCCGCATCGGGTCTGACCGCTTTGGTCATGCGTGAAATTTCGCCAAAACCGCTCATTCCCATTTCGATAACCGCCGCTTCATGGCTTTTTTCAAGGCGGAAAAGGGTCAGCGGAACGCCGATTTCGTTATTGAGGTTGCCCTCGTTCTTCAAAGTATTGTATTTTGCAGACATGACCGCATGGGTCATTTCCTTGGTTGTTGTTTTGCCGACGCTGCCCGTGATTCCGACAACGGGAATCTTAAACAGGCTTCTGTAATATCCCGCAAGGTCAAGCAGAGCTTTGCGTGAGCTTTCAACGACAATCTGTTGGCAGTCAAGCCCGCAGTCTCTCTCGCAGATGACCGCCTGCGCTCCGCTTTCAACCGCTTTTGCGGCAAAATCGTTGCCGTCAAAATTTTCACCCTTTATGGCAATAAAAAGACAGCCCGGAGTTATCTTCCTTGTGTCGGTGCAAACCTCAGTAAAGCTTCCGTCAAGCTCTGTTGCAGAGCCGACCGCTTGCGCCGCCTGCCTGAATGTTATGGGCTTCATCTGCCTGCCTCCGTTTTTCCGGAAAGTATTCCTGCAACTACTTCTCTTTCGTCATAGTGGATTTTGCCGCTTGCAAGAATCTGATAGGTTTCCTGACCCTTGCCCGCAAGCACGATGATATCGCCCTCCTGCGCCGCTTCAAGAGCCTTTCTGATAGCCTCCGTACGGTCGCTGTCAACGATAATCCTCGATTCATGCTTTCCGATTCCCGCAGTTATATCCTTAATGATAGCTTCGGGGTCTTCGCTTCTCGGGTTATCCGAAGTGATAACGGCAATATCGGAGAGCCTTGCTCCGATTTCGCCCATAATGGGACGCTTTGTTTTATCTCTGTCGCCGCCGCAGCCGAAAACGGATATTACCCTGCCCTTTGCGATTTCACGAACGCAGGTCAGCACATTTTCAAGCCCGTCGGGGGTGTGGGCGTAGTCGATGATAACGGTATAAGGCGTGTCGGTCGGAACGACCTCCATTCTGCCGGGGATTCCCTTGCATTCGGCAAGCGCGTCAAGAACGGCTTTGAAATCCATGCCTAGCTCGACAAGGCAAACCGCCGCTCCCATTGAGTTATAAACGGAGAATTTGCCCGGAACTCCGAAATTCAGTCTGCCGATATTATTATTGCTCAGCAGTTCATACTGAACGCCCGAAGCGGTGATTTTAATGTTCTTTGCGGAATAATCGCAGTTGTCGCCGTTGACCGAAAAGGTTACTCCCCTGCAATCGGTTCCGCTTATCATATATTCCGAGCATTCATCGTCGCCGTTAACAACGGCAAGAGAAGCATTTTCGAAAAGCTTGTGCTTTGCGGCTTTATAGTTCTCAAACGAGCCATGATAATCAAGGTGGTCACGGGTAAGATTCGTAAATATTGCCGCTTCAAAATGAACGCCGTCAACTCTGCGCTGGTCAAGAGCCTGAGAGGAAACCTCCATAACGCAGTATTCGCATGAACATTCCGCCATCTCGGCAAAAAGCGAAAACAGCTCGTAGCAGTCGGGAGTTGTCAGCGAAGCGGGATATTCCTTATCGCCGACGATGTTCTTGACCGTTCCGATAAGACCCGTCTTATGGCCGAGAGAATCAAGAACGGATTTTACGATGAAGCATGTTGTCGTTTTGCCGTTGGTTCCCGTAACGCCGATAAGCTTCAGCTTCTTTTCGGGATGGCCGAAAAATGCGGCACAAAGGCGAGCATAAGCACTTCTTGTGTTTTCAACAAGAATCTGCTTTTCAAGCCCTAAATCTTTCTGAACGACAACTGCCGCCGCTCCGTTCTCAAGGGCTTCCTTTGCCTTGGTGTGGCCGTCAAAGTGTCTGCCCTCGATGCAGATAAAAATACAATCTTTGCAAACCTTTGCCGAATTGTCTGTTATATATGTTATCTCCGTATTTTCAAAGCTTTCGGCAGCTCCGAAATCTCTCAGAATTGTTTTTAAATTCATCTTTTATCCTCCTGAAAAAGCCTAATCCGCATAGTCGTTAACGCCCGTATTTGATTTGAAATAAACCGTTACGGTTTTTCCGTATTCAACTTCTTCTCCCGGTTCAATGCTCTGGTCATAGGAGACAAGCTCGCCCTCATTCAAAGCATTGCCCGATATCTTGATATTTAATCCTGCGGAAAGTGCATATTTATTAGCCTGAGAAACGCTCATCTGCCTGAGGTCGGGCACCTTGACCGTCACTCTTTCGGCATCCTGCTCGGTGTAAAGAACGATGATTCCGTTCTGTGGCATTGTCTGATTATATGACGGCATCTGAGTAACAACAACATCGCCCTCACCTACAACCTTCGCCTCAAAGCCCTCGTTTTCGAGAAGCTTCTTTGCATCGTCAACATTACTGCCCACAAGGTTCGGAGCGTTTGTGTCAAGCAGTTCCATTTCTTTCTCTGTGTACTGTCTTTCAACGCCTAGATATTCAAGCGTTTTTTCAACAACCTTTGCCGCAACGGGGGTGCAGATCTGACCGCCGTTAATCTGACCGACAGGCTCGTCAACAAGAATCAGAACGGCAATTTCAGGGTCATCCGCAGGAGCAAAGCAACCGAAGGACGCAACATATTTTTTGCCGCCTGCACTGAGCTTCTGGGAAGTTCCGGTTTTGCCCGCAACTCTGTAACCCGCAACATAGGCGTTTTTGCCCGTTCCGCTTGAAACAACCGCTTCCATCATTTCGGCAACCGTCTTTGCGGTCTGCTCAGAAATGACCTGACGCCTGACATTCGGCTGAGTTTCTTTAATCACATTTCCGTTTTCGTCAAGCTGTTTCTGAACGAGATAAGGGGTCATAAGCTTGCCGCCGTTGGCAATTGCGCTGATTGCGGTTATCATCTGAATCGGCGTTACCTGGAATGACTGACCGAATGACGAGCTTGACAGTTCAACGATTCCCATGCTCTCAAGGCTATGGTAGTTCTGCCCCGCAATGGGAACATTTTCTGCGGGCAGGTCAATACCCGTCTTTTCCGTGAAACCGAACGCTTCAAAATATTCAAAGAATTTTTCCGCGCCGAGCTTCTGACCGACCGTTATAAAGAACGGGTTGCAGGAATTCATCAAGCCCTCTTTAAGAGTCTGAGTTCCGTGGCCTGTTCGCTTGTGGCATTTTATCGTTCTGTCCGCAACCTGAATTTTGCCCGTGCAGGTGTAAGTCATATCAAGCGGCACGGCGTTTTCTTCAAGTGCGGCGGAAGCTGTTATTATTTTGAAAACCGAACCCGGCTCATATGTATCGCTGACTATGAAATTTCTCCATTTGCTGAAAAGCAGATTGTTTCTTGCCGTTTTGTATTCTTCCTCGTCTGTTATCTCGGCAAGCTCCTCTTTATCCTTCTCGCTCAGCGCCTGCGGGTCGTTAAGGTCATAGTTTTCCATTGAAGCCATTGCGAGAATTGCGCCCGTGTGGACATCCATGATAAGCCCGTAGGCTCCCTTGCCGTTTGAATCAACATAAGCCTGTTCAAGCGCATCTTCAAGATACCGCTGAATAACCTCGTCGATTGTCAGCACAAGGCTCGTTCCCCTGACAGCGTCATAAACCGTTTCAAATTCACGGCTCATGACATCGCTTTTGCCGTTTTGGGCGGTTATTATTCTGCCCGGAGTTCCCGTCAGAATGCTGTCATATTTAAGCTCGATCCCCGAGCGGCCGATATCGTCCGTTCCCGTGAATCCGATAACATTCGACGCCAGCGTTCCGTAAGGATAATATCTTTTAACATCGGGGTCAATACCGACGGCGGAGCTGTAATAAATTCTTTTTTTCGTGCCCGTCAGCTCGCCGCCGTTATCGCCGATTACATAGTATTCGTAGTATTGAGTGAGCAGTTCTGCTATTTTCTCTTTTTCCTCAAATTCAATCTGTCGTTTGACAACGAGATAAGCATATTTGCTTTTGTCGGCTTTTTCTTTTATAGTTTCAAGCTCAACTCCCGTTATCTCCGAAAGCTTTCTGCAAAGGTCGTTTTTGAAATCCTCGTTTTCAATCTTGGCGGGCTTGATATAAACCTTCCAGACAGAAGCGCTCTTTGCAAGCACGGTTCCGTTGGCGTCGTAAATAATGCCTCTCTCTGCGGAAATCTCGGTGTCATGGAGCTGATTTTTTTCTGCCTGTTCTTTATATTGTTCACTGTCTACAAGCTGAATTCTGACAAGGTTCGCCGCCGACGAACCGAAAACGACAAGCGAAAGCAATAAAAAGACCGTTGCGGCCCTTAAAAACAATTTTCTCTTTGGCGATACCTTTTTCAAAAGCCGTGCCTTCCTTTCGAATCTATAGTAGTTTTGCTGTTAAAAACTACGCAAAAAAAACGCTGCCTCAAAATAAAGCGTAAAAAATCCTCATTCCCGATAAACTAACGCACCGGAAACAGTTTTTAACCCGCTGAAAATTGAGACAGCCTTGACTATAACATATACATATGCTTGCAACCGCTTTTCGTATGCAGACAAAACAATTTAAACAGCCTCAGCCTTCAGTTTCGGCTTTGCTCTCAACGGTTTTGCCCCCGGCTACCGCTACCTTGTCGCCATCCGAGTTTTCAAAGTAGTGGATCTGATATCTTTCGAGCTGATGCATCCCCAAAACGGAAACAGCATATTCGTCAACCTTTTCAATCGAAGCAATCGAGTTGAGCTGCATAACAAGCCTTGTATTTTCGCTTCTTGCCTCGCTGAGCTTCGTTTCAACATTCGCCGCCTCGTTTTCAATCAGTATAAGACTGATTTTGGAAAACAGGATTGAAACGCAAAGAACCGCCAATACAGCGGAAATCATAAAGATTTTAAGTGCACGGAGAGCAGAGGAAACGGAGCTTTTTCTGAGCTGAACAACGGACTTGCCGTTATCCCTCTGCGGCGCATTCTGCCGCCTGCGCTCGGGAAGCTCCGGCTGAAGCTGCGGCGCCGCATTTGACTTTATCACGGGCATGTCATACAGCGAAAGGTCATATGCTTCACTGCGGTTATAATCAGCCATTTCCTCTTTCCTCCTTTCTTTAGTGTAACGGTGATTTTTACCGTTACCCTACCGGGCAATAATGCCACGGCCATCCGTCATTTTTTAACCGTTATCGGTCAGCTTTTCAGCCGTTCGCAGTCTTGCGCTCCGGCTTCTTGAATTATCGGCAAGCTCCCGTTCACCGGGAGATATTGCTTTCAACACTTTTGCCCTCGGCTTTTTGCCGCAAACGCAAACCGGGAAATTTTTCGGGCAGGTGCAGCCCTTTGTAAGCGAGGTGAAAACACGCTTTACGGCTCTGTCCTCAAGCGAATGGAAGGTTATAATGCTAATCCTTCCGCCGGGATTCAGACAATCGAACATATCCGAAACCGCATTTTCAAGCCCGTCAAGCTCGCCGTTGACATAAATCCTGATTGCCTGAAAGGTCCTTCTTGCAGGATGCCCGTCCCGCCTTGCGGCGGCAGGAACGGCGGATTTGATTATTTCCGCAAGCTCAAGGGTCGTTTCAATGGGCTTTTGTTCTCTCGCTCTGACAATCGCCTTTGAAATTGACGGAGCAAATTTTTCTTCTCCGTATTCAAAGATTATTCTTTGAAGCTCTTTCTGTTCAAGTGAATTTACCACCTGAGCGGCACTCACGCCCTCAAGGCTCATTCTCATGTCAAGCGGCGCATCGTGATGAAACGAAAATCCTCTCGACGGCTCGTCAAGCTGATGGGAGCTGACTCCGAGATCGGCTAAAATCCCGTCTGCTCCGCTTATGCCGAGAGATGATATTATGTTTTTAATATTAAAGAAATTATCGTGAACAACCGTTACGCATTCAAACCCGGAAAGTCTTGATCTCAGCGTTTCGATTGCCTGCGGGTCACGGTCTATCGAAATCAGCCTGCCCGTTGTGAGCCGTTTGGCAATCTCACGGGAGTGACCGCCCCCGCCCGCCGTGCAGTCAACATAGATTCCGTCGGGCTTTATGTTCAACGAATCAATTGTCTCCTCAAAAAGCACGGGGATATGGTGAAAAGAATCGGGAATTGAATTCATCATTTTTTATCCCTCGGAGCGCTGTAGCTGACCTTGCTGAAATCAAGATCGTCATCTTCATCGCTCTTTTCGCTCCATGCCTGCCAATTTTCGGGAGTCCAGAGTTCAACTCTGTCCATCATTCCGACAGCAAGAACCTCGTCGTCAAGCTCGGCATATGCCTTGAAATCCTCTTTGATTGAAATTCTGCCGGATTTGTCGAGAGTCAGCCTTTCGACTCTGTCGGCAAGCTTTCTCTGAGCTCTCGCCTGCTTTTCGCCCGAAAACGCCGAAACGAAAGCAAAGCTGAAATCCTCCCAGCCTTCTTCGGAAAAAAGCACAAGACAGGGTTCGCCGTGAATCGACTTCATTATGTAGACGGTTTCCCCGAGATCTTTTCTGAATGTGGGAGGAACCGTCATTCTGTTAACCTGGTCAAACTTACGCAGTTCTTTACCCGCTAAAAGCAACGACAATTCTCTCACACCCTTTCTCGGAGACTCCTTTTGTCCCCTTTTCTACCCTTGTGACTCCTATTATATATTGTCCGTCCGATAATTACAAGTCTTTTTTGAAAAAAATCAAATAAATTTTTCAAGTTTTTTTGCAGAATTGGGGTTATAGCTTTTTCAGACACAACATATGGATTTCAAGCGGTCAGAATGAGCATATCCTCGGGGCTGATTCCCGGTTGTAAGGCACAATTGATGGCAAGAGCGGTCAGCTTCGACGCCCTTTCAATCATCAGATCCACCTCTCTCGGAGTGACCATCATGCTGCCTGCCGACTTGCTTTCGTCAATACTGCCGCCGCCGAAATCCATAATCAGCGTTTCTGCGTCAACAACCGTCGGCACTCCGACCGCAATAACGGGAACGCCCAAGGTGTTTTCGCTTATCTCCTGCCTTGAGTTGCCCACTCCCGATCCGGGAACAATGCCCGTGCTGCACATCTGAACCGTTGTACCGAGCCTTTCAACATTTCTTGCGGCAAGTGCGTCAACGGTGATGACGAAATCGGGCTTCAGCGTCTGAACGGCACCCATTATCAGCTCTGCGGCTTCCGCTCCCGTTTCGCCGAGAACGCCCGTTGAAAATGCGCTGACGCTTCGCAAGCCGTTAAGCCCCGTCGCTTTCAGCAGTTCGCCCTTTATATGACGGGTTGCAAAAATCATTGAAGCACACTTCGGACCGAGCGCATCGGGGGTGATTCTCATGTTGCCAAGACCCGCAACAAGAACGCTCCCGTCGTTGGGAAGCAGCTTTCTTATTTCTTCGGTCAGGGTCGGTAGGCTCTCATCGATGAATTGAGCGTGCTTGGCAAAGGGCTCGACCTCAACGGTAACATATCTGCCCTTCGGCTTGCCTATCTCCCTCTCCCCCTCCTCGTTCAGCACTTCAATTCTCGTTACTTTTGCCTTTTGAGCTTCAAAGGTTTCAATTCTGACTCCCGACGGAGTTTTTTTGCCGAAAGATTCGCATCTTTCAAGCGCTAAATCGGTTCTGAAATTCATATTTTATTTTCCTCTTGCTTTTTTTCTTGAAATATAGTATAGTTTATTTAATTGATTGTCGAATTTTTCAAATATTTTTAAAAAAAATCTTGCAATCAGCCAAAAAATGTGATATCATATTCACCTGTACGAAGAAGGAGGTGCCATCATGCCCAATATTAAATCAGCTAAAAAGAGAGTTATCGTTAACAAGACCAGAGCTGCAAGAAATAAGTCACGCAACACAGCTCTTAAAACTGCCATCAAAAAGGCTCATGCAGCTGTTGAAGCAAATGCTCCCGAAGCAAACGCTCTTGTAAAGGAAGCTATCAAAAAGGTAGATCAGGCTGCCGCTAAGGGTCTTATCCACAAGAACAACGCTGCTCACAAGAAGTCAGCTCTTGCTCAGCTCGTTAAATAAGGCAGTAGTTTGCAAAAATCAGATAACCGTGGTTGTAAACTTTTTATGACCACGGTTGTTTAATTATTGACAAGTTAAATCATTTCGGATATAATAGGTTTAACCAAATAATTACATTCGGGAGGTAGTTTCATGAAGTGCATTAAGAAGGTTCTCAAGGTTATCGGAATAATCGCCGCTGTTGCAGGTGCAGCTACAGGCATTTATTTTGCAGTTAAGAAATTCCTTGACAAGAAAAATCAGACAGCAGACTGCGAAGAAAACTATGTTTCCTGCTCCTGCTGCGAGGCATAATTCAGTTTTGCCGCTATTTCCCCCGCCTTTTCGGGCGGGGGATTTTTCTAAGATTTTATTAATTATTTTGCAGCGAGGTTGACAATCGGCAAAATCAATATTATATTAGTCATTGGACAGTAAGCCTGACGGTCATTTTTCCTTGGGCTTTGAGAGAAAGGATGCAATCAGTCCGCAGATAATCGCCGCCGTAACTCCCGCCGAAGACGCTGTGAAGCCTCCGGTCAGTATTCCCCTGATTCCCTGCTCGGCAATTGCCTTTTCAACGCCCTTTGCCATTGCGTAGCCGAAACCGGTCAAAGGAACCGTTGCTCCCGCTCCCGCCCACTCTGCGAGCGGCTCATATAATCCGACGGCTGTCAGAATTACGCCGCCGACAACGAATGCAACGAGAATCCTGCCAGGTGTCAGCTTGGTTAAATCAATCAGAAGCTGACCGATAAGGCATATTAATCCGCCGACGGCAAAAGCTTTGAGCAAATCAATAAATATATCCATTTTCACTCATCCAATCTCACTTTTTTTGATTATTATCGGTAAATAATCGGAAAATATACTTATTTTTTTCAACAAGCTATTGACAAATCCCTCTTTAATCAATAATATTTATATTGTGGTTTTCCGGGGGGAAACAAACATATTTAAAAGGAGATTCAGACATGGTATTTGAAAAAGTTAAAAAAATCATCAGCGAACAGCTTGAGGTTGATCAGAGCATCATCAACGAGGGCTCATCAATAACAGGCGACCTCGGCGCAGACAGCCTTGACCTTGTTGACCTTGCAATGTCAATTGAGGACGAATTTGATATCGAGCTTTCCGACGAGGCTCTTGAAAAAATCAAGACAGTCGGCGATCTTGCATCCTACATCGAAGACAGAATCTGATTTCTTCACCGCAGCCGATACGCTGCGGTTTTTTTATTATGTGTTGTCAACGGAGGTTCTTTGATGATTATCAAAAATGCAATTGTTTACGGTGCGGATTTCTGCGCCGCCGAAACGGATATTGAAATTGAAAGCGGAAAAATAAAACGGGTTGGCAAAGCCGAAGAATCAGGCGAAGATTTTTCGGGTTGTGTCATTCTGCCCGGATTCATTGATATTCACATTCACGGCTGTAACATGGCGGACGCAACAGACGGAAATCCCGAATCTGCGGCAGCCATGAGCCGCTGGCTGGTCACCAAAGGAGTAACCTCATTTTGCCCGACAACGATGACGCTCCCGCCGCAAACGCTGAAAGAATGCTTCTCATACATTAAAAACGCCATGGGCAACGAGGAGGGAGCATATATTCACGGCATCAATATGGAGGGTCCGTTTATTTCTCCCGAAAAAAAAGGCGCTCAGGCGCAGGAGCATATCCTCGAACCGGATTTCGCGCTTTTCTCCGAGCTTAACGGCATTTGCCCCGTAAAGCTTGTTGACATTGCACCCGAACAGCCCGGAGCAGATGAGTTTATTGAAAAAGCTTCAAAGATTTGCACGGTTTCTGCGGCTCACACATCGGCAAACTATGCTCAAGCTAAAGCAGGCTTTGAAAAAGGAATAACGCACGCCACTCACCTTTTTAACGCCATGAACGGACTCGGTTCAAGAGAGCCCGGAACGGTCGGAGCGGTTTTTGACAGCAATAATGTCAAAGCAGAGCTGATATGCGACGGAATACACATCTGCCCCGCAATGCTGAGAATTGCGTTCAGACTTCTCGGAGAGGACAGAACGGTTGTTATCAGCGACGCGATGATGGCGGCAGGGCTTTCCGAGGGGGAATACACCTTGGGCGGTCAGCGGGTTATCAAGACCGACGCTGCAAGACTGCCCGACGGAACTCTCGCAGGAAGCTGCACAAATCTTTTTGATGAATTCAGGAATCTGCTGTCATTCGGCATTTCGCTCAAACAGGCGATAAAATCGGTAACAATCAACCCCGCAAAAGCCATCGGAGCAGATAAAATTACGGGCAGTATTGAAGAAGGAAAAAACGCAGATCTTGTCGTTTTATCATCGGATTTTCAGCAGATAAAAGCAGTTTTTGTTAAAGGAAAAAGAGCGTTTTGAAAGTATTCCTGCAAGCTCAAAAAACAAGCTTAAAATATGCAGTTTAATATACATGAATATATACAGTAAAGATAAAAGGCTTTACAGCGATTTGCTGTAAAGTCTTTTTACTTTCAGATGTGAATAACTCTGTGGAAAAAGTGGATAACTTCACTTTATTTTTACTAATTAGCACTAAAATAGTAAAGTTATCCACTTTACAAGTCATGTTATTGACATTTTGGTATAAATTTATGCAGTATATACCGCATAACAAAGTGAATAGATTTTGCAGGACAGGCAGATTTATCCTTCAAAAAATGTCCTGTATTTACCAAATCGGAGAACAAATATACCGGGCGATTTCAGGCAGCAACCGTAGGGGACGGGTCCCCATCCCGCATTAAACAGAGCTGTTTTTTCGTAACGCTGTGGACAACGTTTCCTACGATGGAATTATGTTGTTTCATGGCATTTTCAAGACGGGCGAACACAGTTCGCCCCTTCCGTGTAGCCGATGATTTCCGATGTTTTCGGAACGCTGTGAACAGCGTTCCCTACGGAATTTTTCATATTTTCAGATAGCTTCGTTTATCGGTCAGCATATCAATCCTCCGTCTTTTGCTTCGCAAATGCCACCTCCTTTTCAAAGGAGGCCAACGAAGCAACAGCCTATTGCATGGGCTCCTTTGGCAAAGGAGCTGCCCGTAGGGCTGAGGATTGGTAAGTTTGTTTTCAAATATAAGCCATCTTATGCAATTGGTTTTTCGTAGGGAACGCCGTCCTCGGCGTTCCGCGAGATTTGATGCATTTCACGGACAGCCGCAAGGCTACGATTTTATTTTTCAAGTTTGTAGCGGACGATGCCCACATCGTCCCAAATGCGGAAATAATATGTTTTGCCGTATTCACGGTAGGGCGGAGGCTTGCTCCCGCCGTTTTGGATTTATAAAGAATATATCGTTTTATAAGAATTTAACAAATTATTCGCCTTTGGCTAATCGGTTCGTCGAGGACGCCGAACCCTACGGATTTATCGTGAATTTGTCCGTTTTCAGGCGACAGCCGTAAGGGACGGGTTGCCTGTCCCGCATAAACCAAGCCGTTGTTTTATGCTTTCCCGGAACGCCGAGGACAGCGTTCCCTACGAAAAAGCGTTATTTTACAGCAGATACGGCATAACAAACTGACGGCGGGAGCAAGCCCCCGCCGTTTTTCATTGTGATGTTATTTAGTCCCGTAGATTCATAATCAGATTGTCGGATAAATTGTCAACTCGGGGAAAAGCCAATTGAGTGAAACAATGTAAATTAGTTTATGGACAATGTTTCCGACAAATACGATCATAGGATAGAATATCCGGCAGAACCATGAGGTATGATGAGCTTCTTCGGTTTCTGTTGCGCCGCAATCGGGGCATACTCTTGTTTTGGTTCCGTTTGAGAAAAGCGTGCCATCTTTATTGTATTCCCATTCAGACCAATTATGCGCGGAAATCTCTTTTGCTTCGCAGCCTTCTCTCTGACATTCTCTTTCATGGCAGCATTCGTCTTCACATTCTGCCCATTCGCTCCAGTCGTGGCCGAGAGCTTCTGTATATGCATCAACATAGGTAAAGCTGCAAACCGAGCAAACATGAGTTGTATAGCCGCCTTCTGTGCATGTCGGAGCCGTTACCGTGTCAACATAAGTGCAGTTATTTGTTTCAAGAGCGTGACATCTTGTGCATGTTCTTGAATGAGTGCCGTCATTGTTCTTATACCAAAGTGAATATTCATGACCAAGCTGAGCGATTTCTTCGGTTTCATAAACAACGCCGCAGCTTGCGCATACTTTTCCGCTTTCTCCTTTAGTGAGACAGCCTGCGGGAATCAACGTTTCTGTGTGACCGTAAACATGAGTGTGGAGTTTAAATGTCTTTGATTCAAGAACCATGTTGCATCTTGTGCAGTATCTTGACATCTGACCGTCATGGTCGGGTGTTGCTTCAAAATCAATTTTCCAAACTCCATCGTCGTGTCCGAGCGCTTCAATGCTTCTGCTGCCAATCTTTTCGCCGCAGCGTGTGCAAGTGAGTATTTCTTCACCTGCCGCTTCGCAGGTTGCTTCTTTGGTTACGGTCCATACACCGTCGTCGTGACCGAGAGCCTCAATTGCCCTTGTTTCAACAACAGATTTGCAGGCGGTGCATACTCTGGCTTCCTCTCCTTCGGTTGTGCAGGTTGCCGGATGCGTTATCTGCCATACGCCTTCGTCATGCTCTGTTGCGGGAATTTCCTCGGATGCGATGATTGCTCCGCAATCTTTACAAAGATCAACAGACTGACCTGTCTGAGTGCAAGAAGGTTTAATCGTTATTACAGTTACTGTTTCGCCATGCTCATGCTCTGTTGCAGGAATTTCTTCACCTGCTACGGGAAGTTCGTCGTCGTCTGCTGCACTCGATTTAATAATACCGCCGCACATAGTTACGAGCATTGTGATGCTGAGGATTAACGCTGAGATTTTCTTAACAGTTTTCATTTTTACCTCCGAAATTCAACCAGAACTGATGTCCGGTCAACGGTTTTCTATGAATCTAATCAGCTGTGAGACTTCTGATCAATGGTCTCCTTGAGGGTGTAGTGGTCGATAACGCCCTGAACATCCTGAGGATCGACTTCGCCGTCACGGTTAATGTCGCCTGCTTCGCTTCTTGCATAGCCCATACCGCTGGTATTGTTCTTACCCTGGAGGATATAGAGCTCAAGAGCTGAAGCATCAGTACCGTCAATACGGGTATCGCCGTTGATATCACCGTAGAGAACAGCGTAATATCTGAATCTCTCCTGGTTTTCAACCTTACCTGAATAGTAAGCGCCTGTGCCGTAGCCGTGGCCGGATCTTGCCTTAACGACCTCAGTACCTGAGCCTGAATCTTCTCTCATACCAACTATGGTAATAAGATCCTCATTGAATGCTTCGTTGATACCGACGCCTTCGGTTAATCCGATGATGTGACCGAGAATATCGTTATTCTCATTCTTAATCTGAACTGTGCTGATTCCTTCGGTCTCGCCTGCTTCTGAAGGAATAACCTGGGGAACACTCTTGTAA
>JBJEQC010000112.1:0-3997 GCA_051881555.1 Acutalibacteraceae bacterium | reverse complement strand
TGAACAACATCGACCTTTCGGAAATGCAGGTTTATGCGGTTTACAGCGACGGCAGTGAACGGGAGCTGACGGCGGACGAATATTCCGTTGAAACGGAACGTGAAAAAACCTTGTTTAAAGAAAATGTAACCGTAACCGTCAGCTATGAGGGCTGTTCGTGTTCGTTTAAAGTCTTTGAGGAGTAGTATACAATAACGGGAGGTTACCTATGAAAAGAAAAATAATTTCAATTATGCTGACACTGACTTTGATTATTTCTGCATTTGCGGGCATTGATTCATTTGCGATTGTTGACGAATCACAGTCTGTTAATGAATGGGGAGATTATGAATATGCGGTCAATTTTAAAAATGAGGTCATAATCAAAACCTACATGGGCAACGACAGAGTGGTCACAATTCCGTCTGAAATCAATGGGTTACCCGTTACCGAAATCGGTGACTTCAGCTTCAACGGTTCCAGAAGGCGAGTCGACTCCGGAACGGGTTTTGAGAATCACCCGAACAGAAATAACAACAAATGGATAAGGAAGGTCATTATACCCCCGTCGGTCAAAACGATAGGCGAATATGCGTTTGAAAACTTAGACTGGCTCAGAGAAATCGTGTTCAGCGAGGGTCTTGAAACAATAAAACAGTTTGCGTTTGCGAACTGTTCGAGGCTTGAGAAAATTGCCTTGCCTAACAGCCTTATCAACTTTGAACTGCTTGCCTTTGAGCAAACCGCAATTGAAGAAATAACTCTCGGTTCAAATGTTACCTCACTTAATCTCAGCGATGTATCGGGGACAAGCGTAAAAAGAATAATTGCAAACGCAGATAAAATAACGCTCGGCACGGTCACTCTGCGTAAAGATGTATCCGTTCTTGAGGAAATCATATGCAACGGTAGGTTTTATTCATATGGAACAAATAAAGGCACTCTTAAAAGAGTTGTTTGCAACGGTGAAGTTGATTACGAAGCCGTTCTTTCCATGAAATCAAGAGGATTTAAATATTATTCCGATTCAAACGGCGATAATGTGATTTTTTCAACAGAAACAATGGATTCTCCCGTGACATATGAAACGGACGGTTTCAGATATTACCTGAACGGTAATTCGGAGGCGGTTATTACAAGATACAAAGGCGGGGAAAGCGTCGTTAACGTTCCGTCAAGCCTCGGCGGTCACACTGTTACGGCGATTGCTCCTCTTGCATTTTCAAGCCTTGAGACAGAATACATAAAATATCCCATAGCGAACGATTATCTTATCGACAAAAACCTGCTTATATCGGTGACATTGCCCGACACGGTTAAATCCATCGGCAAATACGCTTTTGCCTTCAATTTTTCATTGGAAGCCGTTAACATTCCCGCGGGAGTTGAAAAAATATCCGAGGAATGTTTTTTGAATTGCAAATCACTCAGGAACATTGTTTTGCCTGACGGGGCAAAAGAAATCTGCGACCGTTCATTTGAAAACTGCGAAGCACTTGAAAGCATTGAAGTCAAGGGTGTTTCAAGCATCGGATACCGAGCTTTTTATGGCTGTGAAGCTCTTCAAAGCATTGAAATAAAAAATGTATCAAAAGTCGGAGAATTTTCTTTTTACAGATGCACTTCGCTTGAAGAAGTTGTGTTTTCTCAAAAGCTTAAAGAGATCGGTGCGGACGCATTCAGCGGATGTAAGCTTACGGGAACACTTGATTTATCCGCAGTCGAAAAAATCGGAGGTTGCGCCTTTTCGGGCACACAGATTAAAAAGGTTATCCTCAACGATAACCTTGAAAAGCTTGAATACGCAGTATTCGAGAGCTGCACACAGCTTGAAGAAGTCAATTTCCCCTCGAAGCTTGTTTCAATCGGCGACTGCTGTTTCAGAAGCACGGCAATCTGCAAAGCTGTTTTCGGCGAAAACCTCAGGGAAATCGGAGCGCTTGCATTTGAATACTGCAAGGAACTTTACATCATGGAATTGCCTGACAGCATCGAGAAAATCGGAAGCTATGCATTTGAGCATACTCTGATTGAGCTTTTGGTTATTCCCGAAAATCTTTCCGTAATCGGATACGGGGCATTCGGTAACTGCAAGGAGCTTGAAACTATATATTTCAACGCAAAGAACTGCGCGGTTGAACAATATGGGGATGAGTATACCGACCTCGACTATGAAGACCTTAAAAATGCCTCTCCTTTCTACGGGTGCAGAATAAAAGAAATCTTTCTCGGCGAGGGAATAACATCAATCGGCGGAGATTCGGCTCTTTGCGGAACATTTGAAGATTGCTCTGAGCTTGAATCAGTCATAATTCCCGACACGGTATCCGAAATCGGCACATCCGCTTTCAAAAACTGCTCATCGCTTGAAACTGCGGTTGTTTCGGGCAGCGTAACCAAAATTGCACAGGACGCTTTCGACGGCTGCAAAAATCTCACAATTCTCTGCTTCAAGGATTCATATGTCTACTTATATGCAAAGGCGCAGGGCATCAGGGTCAGCACCTTTGTTGTTGCTCCGATACCGAACCAGACCTACACAGGGTATGAAATCAAGCCGGAAGTCAATGTTTCGTTTTCGGGAGACACGCTTAATAAAAATATTGACTTCGGTGTAACCTATGCCAACAATATCAATGCAGGAGAGGCTGATGTCACCGTCAAGGGCAAGGGAGATTACAAAAACTTTTCAAACACGGTTAAATTCACAATCGTAACAAAAAGCATTGTCTCGGCAACAATTGCTCCGATTGCGGAGCAGCAGTATACGGGCTCAGCGGTAACTCCCGAGCTTATTGTGACAGACGGAGCAAGACTTCTTTCGGAGGGAAAAGACTATACCGTTTCTTATTCAGACAATAAAAGAGAAGGAACGGCAAAGGCTAAAATCACGGGAATCGGCAACTATTCCGGAAGCATGTCTGCGGAATTTAAAATTGTGAGAATGAGCGACGGAAAGAGCTTTTTCATAAAAGTGATTTATGAAATCAAATTGTTTTTTGTCAAAATCGGGTCGCTTTTAACCGGCATATTTAATTAGCGGAACGGAGGATTGAAATGAAAAAGAAAATCATAAAAATATTTGTTGCGGCATTTGTTTTGACGGTGTTTGCAGGTTTGGCAGCTTTCAGTGCGTCAGCGGAAAGAGAAGTTACCGAGGGAATGTATACTTACTACATATCGGCAAAAGGCAAAGCGATAATAACCAAAGGCGACCCCGCTTTAAGCGGGGATTTGGTGATTCCGGACGAGCTTGGCGGCGCTCCGGTTAAAGAAATCGGTCAAAGTGCATTTTCAAACAATCAAAACATAACATCCGTAACTTTCCCCGAAGCTTTGGATGAGATCGGAAGCTACGCATTTGCAAACTGCGACGGCTTTACATTTGTTGCCGTACCCGACAGTGTGACATTTATCTCAACTTCGGCATTTGCCGGCTGTAATAATGTTGTCAGCGTTACACTCGGCAACGGATTGACCGAGCTCGGAAACCGTGTATTTGCAAATAATACAAGCCTTAAGGATATTGACTTCGGCAATTCCCTTGAGATTATCGGTCAGGAAGCGTTTTACGGATGCAAAGCCCTTGAATCGGTTGTAATCCCCGATAATGTCAAGACAATCGGTCAGAACGCTTTCGATCATTGTACCGCCCTTGCTTCCGTAACGCTCGGAAACGGGCTGACCCAAATATGCCGACAGACATTCTATGACTGCAAATTCACCGAAATTGTCATTCCCGACAGTGTTGAGATTATTGAAAAAGAAGCATTTCAGGGCAGCAATGTCAAGAGAATAACAATAGGTAAGGGAGTTAAGGACATAGGCGATGCCTTTTCGTCCTGCAAGAAAATAGAATATGTCGCCATTGATAAAGACAATCCTTACTATTCATCAGATAATGAGGGCGTTATATTCAACAAAGATAAATCAACTCTGATTAAATTTCCTCTCAAAAATCAAACGGAGAGCTACGAAATCCCGGATGGTGTTAAAGTAATCGACGCCCTTGCTTTCG
>JBJEQC010000111.1:0-4006 GCA_051881555.1 Acutalibacteraceae bacterium | reverse complement strand
GAAAAACAATTTCAATTCAGGTAAAGCCGAATGAAGTTATTATCCGTGCGCCGCTGAGAATGAAAGAAAAAGAAATCGAAAAATTCGTTGAATTAAAAAGAAATTGGATTGAAAAGCATCTGAAATCGCTTTCGGAAAAGCAAAAAGCACTCGAAAATATTGAGCCTTATTCCGAAGAAGAAATCAGAAGTCTTGTTGCAAAAGCAAAAGAAATAATTCCGGGGCGGGTGAAATATTATGCAGATATAATCGGCGTAACCTGCAACAGAATCACAATCCGATGTCAGCGCACCCGCTGGGGAAGCTGTTCATCAAAAGGCAATCTTAGTTTCAATTGCCTGCTTGTTTTGCTGCCCGATGAAATCATTGACAGCGTAATCGTTCACGAGCTTTGCCACAGAAAGCATATGAATCACTCCGCAAAATTCTATGAAGAAGTTGAAAAAGTCTTTCCCGAATATCAAAAGTGCCACGCTTGGCTGAAGGAAAACGGAAATAAATACATGAGCCGAATCCCAAGGTGAATCAATGGGGTTCGGCTGTTTTTCATTTTTTGCGGGTTGAGTTGAGCAAGACTGTAAAAAAATAAAACCGGAAACAAGACGAAAAAACCTGCCCTCATTTCCGAGAGCAGGTTTCATTTGTATCAGGGTTCTATTGTAAGCGACGGAATCAAGCCGAACAAGCCTCTAAATAATGCGATTAATTTCACGAAGAAGCCGTTGTTGCAGGTAATCCTTCCTCCGTCTTTAACAAGGTCATTGCCTGCGCCGTCTTTCTGAACGAGTTCGGCTTTGTTTACAACTTTTACCGTGTAGGTTACATCTGATTTTATGTTACCCATTTGAGCAATAACTTCGGTGTTAGTGCCTTTGTATATTGCGTTATCGGTATAAAGAACAAGATAATATCCATCGGGAACGCCTGTTGCGGTTGCTTTGACGGTTACATTTGTTTTGTAGTCAACTTTCCTTGGCGATGCAACATTAATAACAGCATCTCTGCATGGATTTCCGTTATAAAAGTCCACAATACTGCCGCAAACATCACAGTAACCGTTTTTGTCGCTGTCGGTGTGCCCCTTTGCGTCGCCCGTGATGTAATGCGCTCTCATGACTTCCATTCCGCAGGCCTCACAGTATGTTACCATATCATAACCGCCGTCGGCTGTGCAGTTTGCAGATGTTTCGTTTTCCTTAACGGGCTTCATAAGCGTATGACCTTTTGCGGGTTCGGAAATGTGCTCTCTGCTTATTTCTGTGTGGCATACTTCACAGTACACAACGCTGTCACAGCTTCCCCTTGAAATGCAGGTGGCGGAGACTTCATTTTCACAAACCGGCTGAGCGTTCTTATGACCTTCTGCGTGCTCGGTTACAATAAACTCTCTGCTCACTTCCTCGTGACATTTCTTGCAATATACAACGCTGTCATAACCGCCGTCGGTTGTGCAGGTGGCAGATACCTCATTTTCAATAACAGGCGAAGCTTTTTCATGCCCGGGGCTTGTATAATAAACGGAATAACTGTTTCCGCATTTTGCGCAGACGTGTTTTTCAACATCTCCTGTTGTGCATGAGGTTGAAGGAATGAGCTCGACATCAAATTCACATTTTTCAACTGCAATTATTTCTCTGTCTGCATTTCTTATTGTGTGGGTTCCGTCATTGTTGTAAGAAATTGTTATGATGTCATTAATATCCGACTTGAGCTGTCGGAGCCTTAAAGCGGGAACAATTCCGCTGATGCCGACGGCTCCGGTGATATAGGAAACCCGAGCGGAATAATCAACCGAGCAAGTTACATCGGAACGGATTCCGGGTGTACGCAAATACCAGGGTGAAAATCCGTTATAGTTTTTCTCGGGATTATTGAATACATATAGCCCCTGCGCTTTTGCATAGTCAGATCCTTTAAACAATCTTTGAGAATCAATGCTTTGCATATTTTCAACAAAGCCGTAATCTTTGTTGACAACATCGGTATATGAAAGAAGGAAGATATTGTCGTTTGTGGCGGAACTGTTGAGCCTTTCATATCCGGAGTTTTCGGTAAGGGTGTCAAAGCAGTCATTATTAAGCTCGGTTGAGATTATGTTTTCTTTGTTTTCTTCCGAAAAAGCTGTGATATAGAAATCGTTATTCAGCCACTGACGGATGTCACTGCTTGAATAATCGTTTGCAAAATATGTCTGCTCTTCATTGCCGAAGTATGAATATGTCTGATCATCTATTGAATAATCTCTGAAACAATAGTTGTTATAGGGTTGTGCGTCGAGAATGATATCCGCCATTATGAGGCCGGAGGATTCGTCGAGAACATGCCATTTTATGGGCTCGAATTTAAACCAATATACCGTGTTTATTTCGTATCCGTTGTTAATCTGGTATGTGTATTCGGTGCCGTGATTAAGGCCTGAGGAATAAGGTCTGTATTTATCAAAGGTTACGGCTCTGTATTTGTTTCCGTCATACACAATATCCTTATAATACATATAATCGGCTGGCTTCATTTGGCCGTCACCGGTTTTTCCGCTTCCCGAAAAATAACGGTATGAAATCCAGTTGCCCTCCACACCGTTAAGAGCGTCAACAAGAGCTTCGTCTTTGACTTCGCTCTGGGGATATGTGCCGTAATAAATATAATCGCCCAAATAATTTGCGCTTGCGGATGCTTTGACAGAAAATCCGTCAAGCAAATCGGCTAAGCCGCCTGCAACGGAGCCGACAAGCATTATTGAGCATAACGCCAACGCAACCAATGCCTTGAAAAGCTTTTTCATAACACAACCTCCCGATGTTTTATTGATTTTATCATATCATATAATTTGATATTATTCAATATTAATAATTTGAAAACATGGGAGAAGATGTGATGAAATCCTTCCCGAATCTTTGACCGAAATCGGAGAAATTTTTTTCGGGCAACGCCACGGTGGTTCAAACCAAAAAGAAATTTGTCAACTAATAATTTAAAAGATTTATTGAAAAATCATACAATATATGTTATTATTTGATTCAGAACGAATGATTTAAATGAAGGGAGAAATAATTTGGCAAATTATACGGAAGAGCAATGGAACGCCAGAAAAAATGAGCTGATGGAAAAATGCTATAACGGTTTTGCCGATTTGGGGCTTCACGGCACAGGCGTCAGAGTGCTGGCAAATCATTGCGGATATAATGCATCCATGATCTATACATATTTCAAGGATTTGGATGACCTCATCATTCAATCCACAGAGTATTGCATGAGCAAGGTGGAAGATGATTTCATGGCGAAAGCCCCCAAGGATATTGAGAGCCTGTGGCGATTCATCGATGAGATACCTTATTGGACGGCAGAAAAACACGGTAAGAAATACAGGCTGATGTATCAGGTGTATACTCACCCAAAATACCGAGGATACGGCCAAAAATTCTTTGCAGGCGTTGATAAACGGTATACCGAATACGCAAAAAGTCTTGAAGGCAAGCTCGGCATTCCCTATCAAAAGCTGACTCCTTTGATTTTCATTCTTATCAGAGCCTGCGTTCATTACGCATTGTTTGAGGACGAATTCTATCTTAAATCCCAGACAGAAGCGCTGAAAGAAAGCCTCGAACTGTTTATTATGAAATATAACCCGAAAGCAGGGGCGGATGTTAAGACCGAATAACAGCATAAAAGCCGTGGAAATACGGCATCAAATATCACAAAAAATGTCTCAGGAGGAATAAATAATGAAGAAACGAATTATCAGCATAATGCTTGCGATTTGTATGGTGCTTTCGCTTGTGCCGATAACCGCAGTTGCCGCAGGCGGTGCTCCGAGTCTGTCATCGTTTGCAACAAAGGATCAGCTTATGACCGAATATATGACGGATTCAGACGGCAAAGCAACCAATATCGGCAAGCTGATTTTCGGCAAGAACAACGAAAACGAACCGCAGGAATGGTATATCTTGGGGGAAGACACCGGCGTTTCCGGGGATAATGTTGCCGTCTTTACCTCAAAATATATAAG
>JBJEQC010000110.1:0-4035 GCA_051881555.1 Acutalibacteraceae bacterium | reverse complement strand
CATTCCGTCGCTTTTCCCTTTTCTTGCCGCCGCTTCGCTTTCGGGAGCGGGAGAGATGCCTGAATGTTTGAAAAAAATTATAAATCCCGTAACCGAGTTCATTTTTCGCCTGCCTGCCGACAGCCTTGCGGCAATCGTTCTCGGCCAGCTTGGCGGCTATCTTTCGGGCGCAAAGGCGGCGGATTCGCTTTTTCGCAGGGGAGCCGTAACCGAATCGCAGGCTGAAAGAATTCTGCTTTTCTGCATAAATCCCGGCTTGGGCTTCACGGTCAACGCCGTCGGTTTTGGTTTGCTCGGCTCCCGTGAGGCGGGCAAAATACTGCTTTTCTCCGTTTGCGTTTCATCGCTTATTCTCGGAGCCGTTGCAGGATTTTTTTCCGAATCGGAGCAGGCGAAGCAAAATATTGAGCCGAAACCCGAGCCTTTTTCCGCCGCCGTTGTCAACAGCGTTGCTTCAAGCGCCGCCGCAATGCTTTCGGTCTGCGCTTTCGTTGCCATGTTTTCGGGAATTAATGCGATTTTCGCAAAAACTATAAAAAATCAGACGGTTTTGCTCGCCGTCTCCTGCCTTTCCGAGGTCACAAGCGGCTGTGCGGGAGCCGCAAGGCTGGTTCCTCTGCCCGTCACGGCGGCTGTCTGCGCTTTCGGAGGAATCTGCGTTCATCTTCAGATTTTTTCGCTCTCGGGCAAATTGAAAATCAATTATGCGAAATTTTATCTGTTCCGCATTCTTCATGCGGTGCTCGCCTTTCTCATCTGCTCTGCGGCTTTGCATATTCATCCGCTGAGCGAACAAACCTCTCTTTCGGTTGCCGAAAACGCCGCTCCGTGGTCATTTTCCGCCCCTGCGGCAGTTTCTTTGCTTTTCCTCTGCGCTTTGCTGATATTAGACCTTGATAACGCCCGAAAAATATGTTAATATTTCATGGAAAGGGTGTTGAAAGCATGAAAAGTAAGCTTCTTGAAAAGAAAAAATATCCGCCCGTTTGCGAATACTGCAAAAACGGCCGCCTTTCGCCCGATGAAAAAAGCGTTCTCTGCGTAAAAAAAGGTCTTGTTCCGACCGACGGTAAATGCAGGAAATATTCCTATGACCCGCTTAAACGCAGGCCGAAAAAGCCTCTTATCATCGAGCAGGCGGATCCCTCGGAATTTGAACTTTAAGGATGATTAAAATGAAAACAATAAAAGAAATGATATGCAATCCCCTGCCGACCGAAAACTGCCACGCTTCAACCGTTCTGCCTTTGCCTGACGGCAGCGTTGTTGCGGCATGGTTCGGCGGAACAAAAGAGAGCGCAGACGATGTTGACATCTGGTTCTCACGCCGTGATTCAAGCGGCTGGAGCATTCCATCAAAAATCAGCCGCAGCGGCAGAATGCCCCATTGGAATCCCGTTTTATTCCTGCGCAAAAGCGGTGAAATCCTGCTCTTTTTCAAGGTCGGCAAGCACATTCCGTCATGGCGCACCTTCGTGAGCGTTTCAACCGACGGCGGCAGAAGCTTCGGCGAACCCCGTGAGCTTGTTGAGCATGACAGAAGCGGCGGCAGAGGCCCCGTTAAAAATAAGTGCATCCGCCTTTCCGACGGGCGTATCCTTGCGCCTGCGTCCCGTGAAGCGGGTAATTGGAGATGCTTCGTTGACGCTTCTTTCGACGACGGCGAAACATGGAGCAAATACCCCGTTATCAAGACGGAGCGTTCACCAGTTAAAAATGAGAACGGTTCCTATAAAGTGCCGATGATTCAGCCGACGCTTTGGGAATCCGCACCCGGAAAGGTTCATATGCTCACAAGAACCTCGGTCGGCAGGATTTACAGAAGCGATTCCGAAGACTATGGCGAAAGCTGGTGCAGAGCCTACCCCACAGACCTGCCGAATAACAACAGCGGCATCGACCTTGTAAAAACTCCGAACGGCGACATCTATCTTGTTTCAAACCCCGTTTCGGAGAATTGGGGCGAGCGTTCTCCGCTGACGCTCAGCAAATCCTCGGATAACGGCAAAAGCTGGCAGACCGTTATGACCCTTGAAGAAGAAAAGCTTGACAGCGAATTTTCCTACCCTGCAATCGAATATTCGGGCGGTTCGCTTTTCATCACCTACACATACGAACGAATTAATGTTGCATTTTGGAAAATTGATTTGGATTAGTTTATAGTTAGTTTACAAATTCAACACTTGGATTTCAGAATTGCAAGGTATACTGAATCCGTTGTGTGTCAACAATAAAATTAAGAAGTATAAGGAGCTATGAAAATGAAAAAGACTCTCTCAATCCTGCTTGCGACGATTATGTTGTTTTCCTTTGCCGCTTGCTCGGGCAACGGCACGGGCAACGACACCACCTCAGGCACAACCGACGCCCCTGCACCCGCTCTGAGCGGAACGCTTGAAGAAATTGCAGACAAGATTTATGAGAACGCAACGGATTTCGAAATTTCAATGATGCCTGCAACCGAAATTGACCTCACCGACGCTGACGCAGTTAACAGCTATCTCGGCGTTGCTTCGGCTGATTCAATCGAGCGTGCAGTATTCTCCGAGCCGGGTATAAGCGCCATCCCGTATTCAATGTGCCTTATTAAGGTGAAGGACGGTGCAGACAAGGAAGCCCTCAAGCAGGAAATCCTCAACGGCGTTAACTACAGAAAATGGGTCTGCGTTGCGGCTGAAAAAATCCTCGTTGCAGACTGCGGCGATGTCATTATGATGGTTATGTCGAGCGAGAGCAATGTTGAAACCATTTATAACGCATTCTCTGCCGTTTGCGGAAGCTCCGCAAGCGAGCCCATGACCAAGGCGGGAGAAACCGAGGAAGATATTGAGCTTCCCGAGGAGATTCTCGGCTGATAAACAATAATATTACCGTTAAAATCAAGCGGGTCTGTCCATTGGCGCAGACCCGTTTTTTGGTGAGAGGAGAACGGACAATTGCTCTTTTCAAGCATAACTTTTCTTTTCGTATTTCTGCCTGTCGTTCTGACGGGCTATTACCTTTTGCCCATGAAGGCAAAAAATATCTGGCTTCTTCTCTCAAGCCTTTTCTTTTATTTTTACGGGGAGCCGAAATATCTCTTTTTGATGCTCGGCGTTATCGCTTCAAGCTATATCACGGGCTTGCTGACCGATAAGGCAAGCGGAAAAATGCGCAAGCTTGCCCTTGCCGTTTCGGTTATGCTCAGCCTTTCCGCTCTGCTTTTTTTCAAATACACCGATTTTTTCATCTCGGCAGTTAATTCGGCTTTCTCAACGGATTTTGACCTTTTGAAGCTTGCGCTCCCGATCGGCATCAGCTTTTATACCTTTCAGGCTATCAGCTACAATATTGACGTTTACCGTGGCGATGTTCCCGCTCAGAAAAATATTCTGAGCCTTGCACTCTATATTTCTCTTTTCCCTCAGCTTGTTGCAGGCCCGATAGTCCGATATTCGGACATTGAAAAAAGCCTGAAGGTCAGAACCCACGGCGTTTCTGATTTTTCGGACGGAATCATGCGTTTCACCGTCGGGCTTTCAAAAAAGGTTCTGATTGCAAATTCTCTCGGCTCTCTCTGCGAGATTTTCAGAGCCGAGGGCGATAAAACAACGCTGTTTTTCTGGATGAACGCCGTTGCATTCTCCCTGCAGATTTATTACGATTTTTCAGGCTACAGCGATATGGCTATCGGTCTCGGGCGTATGTTCGGCTTCAGCTTTCCCGAGAATTTCCGCTATCCCTATATTTCAAAATCCGTCACGGAATTCTGGCGGCGCTGGCATATTTCGCTCGGGAGCTGGTTCAGAGATTATGTTTATATCCCGATGGGCGGCAACCGGGTCAGCAAGCCCCGCTTCTTTCTGAATATCCTCACCGTTTGGTTTTTGACGGGCTTCTGGCACGGCGCAGATTGGAATTTCATCATTTGGGGGCTTTATTTTGCGGCTCTGCTTCTGATTGAAAAAAACATTCCTCAGCGAATCAAGGACAAGACCTCGCCGTTTATCAGCCACGCTTATCTGATTTTTGCCGTTATAATCGGCTTCGTTATCT
>JBJEQC010000109.1:0-17671 GCA_051881555.1 Acutalibacteraceae bacterium | reverse complement strand
CGTGGGCAGGGTCGTTATGTACTTCGATCATAAGTCCGTCTGCGCCTGCCGCAACCGCCGCAAGGGCAAGGGGTCTGACCATTCTTGCCATACCTGCCGCATGGCTGGGGTCTGCGATAATGGGCAGATGTGTTTTTTCTTTAAGCAGGGCAATGGCGGAAATATCCATTGTGTTTCTGGTGTAATGCTCAAAGGTTCTTATTCCTCTTTCGCAGAGCATAACCTTGCTGTTTCCGCCCGCCATGATGTATTCTGCGCTCATGAGCAGTTCTTCCATTGTTGCGGCAAGACCTCTCTTGAGAAGAATGGGCTTGTCGGTTTTGCCGAGTTCTTTGAGAAGCTCGAAGTTCTGCATATTTCTTGCACCGACCTGAATAACATCAACATTTTCAAACAGAGGAAGATGGGAAAGATCCATAATTTCGGTAACGATGGGCATTCCCGTCTGCTTCTTTGCGGTTTCAAGGAGCTTCAAACCCTCGTCTCTCATGCCCTGGAAGGCATAGGGTGAGGTTCTCGGCTTGAATGCTCCGCCTCTGAGGAAGTTTGCGCCTGCCGCTCTGACATCGTTTGCAATGCTGCAAATCTGTTCGGGCGATTCAACCGAGCAGGGGCCTGCAATGAACTGGAAGTTGCCGCCGCCGATTTTATATCCGCAGACATCGATAACCGTGTCGTCGGGATGGAATTTTCTGTTTGCATTCTTATAGGGTTCGCTGATTCTCGCAACATTGCTGACTATGTTAAGGCCGCTGATGAGATCCATGTCAACATGGCTGGTGTCGCCTACAAGGCCGAGAATGGTGTCATATTCTCCGTCGCTGCGGTGAATGCTGAGACCGAGGCTTTCAAGCCACTCAACGAGATTTTGAATTTGAACTTCGTCTGTTCCTTTTTTTACCGATACAATCATTTTTTATTACCTCCGGGCAAATTATTTTTTATTTCGGGTTTTTATGCCAAAAACCCCGCAGTGTAAATTTCACTGCGGGGTTCTGATAAACCACTTTTCGTCTTTTCAGCAAAACTTACTAAACCCTATCAAATTACTTGATAAAGTAAAAGTAAAAGTATGCAGCTGAAAAAACATTGTTAAGCATTTCAAAAAACCTCAAAATCAAATTTGTTGCATATAGAATAGCACTATCAAAAGCATTTGTCAATAGTTTTTTTGAAAAAACTTTAGCGATTTAAAGCTTTTATCTGTGAAATTATCGGTTTATAACCTCAATCTGACAGCTTTCCATTGCTTTCAGCGCTCTTTCGTGGCTCTCGGGAGTTACTCCCGCGCAGCATGAGGCGTCAACAATAATCGGAGTTTCGGGCAGGAACGCTTTGATTATCATTGCGTTTGAGATAACGCAGATATCGGTGCAAAGCCCGACAAGAGTGACGCTTTCAATCGGCTGCTCATAATTATCATAGGCTTTCAGAAGCTGACCGAGAGCAATACTGCCGAAGGTTTCTTTATCAATCGGCTGTTCCTTTCTCAGCCCGTCAAGCTCTGAGGAAATCTGCCAGCCGTGAGTATCTTTTATGCAATGCTCAACGGGGAGCTTGACGCCCTCACGGGTTTTCAGATAATCGCTCCCGTGAGTGTCTCTTGTGAAAAGCACTCTGCCGTCAAAGCCTTTGATTTTTTCTTTGACTGCGGGAACTATCGCCTGCGCTTCCTTTGTGCCGAGAGCGCCGTCGATAAAATCGTTCTGCATGTCAACAACAACAAGTATTTTCATTGTGCATTCTCCTTTTCATATATACATCCTGTTTAATAGAACAAATCCGGGTCATCTTTATAGGGATTATCAAGCTTTTTGGCGTCATAATACGCCTGCGGAAATTTCGGGCTCGGATTAGTCTGAGCAAGCGAAACATTGACCTCGGGAGTCTCTCCCTCACGCAAGAGCCTGCCGACAACAACAAGCCTTGCGTCCTCAAAATCATAACAGCAGGTGGAGAGTGTCAGAATCTTATCGTTTTCGTTGATGTCAACGCCCGTTGAATAAAGCTTTCTTTTATCTATTTCATTAATATAATTTCTGAATCTTTCGTTGCCCGCCTCGGTGAAAACATAGTTGAAAATGTGACCGTTATCGTCTGACTTTTTGCTGTTGGAGATAAATACGGCATAAACCTTGAAGGTGTAGTCGCCGTAGAGCGTGCTCATTCCGATGAGCGGAGCTTTTTTGAAGCCGTCAACGGTTTTATACTGCTCCAGCGTGCCGAAAATCTTATCGTCATGGCGCATGTTATGGCCGTAGATTATCGTGTTGCGGTCAAGCTCTCTCAACGAATTGTTGAAGTCGAAAAACGGAACGCCGTAAGAGGTCTTTTTGCCGTAAATATCCCGCCTTAAATAAGTTTCGTTATCCGTGCCTTTAACTACGGAATAATTAATATTCAATTCGGGAATTGAAATCCAGCCTGCAAAATCGCTGTTGATTGCATAAAGCTCCGCAAATGAGGGATTCATGCCGTCGGGGAAATCAACATCGGGGTGTTTCTCTTTGATTTCTTCCCACGGGTCATCCTGCTCCGAGCCCGTCTGACTGACGAGCGAGGCGAGGTCGGACGCCTGCTTCTGCTCCTTGAACGGCTCTATAACATAGTAATTAATTAATATTATTACGCTCACTGCAAGGCAAACCGAAGCGAGGGCGAGCACCGACCTGCGGACAATTTCGGACGCAGGCAGTTTCTTTTTTTCATTTGCAGGCGTTTTGCCCGTTAAATCGGCGAAGAACTCACCTGCGCCGCCGTATCTTTGGTCGGGGCTGAGAGCCATGGCTTTTTCAATGATTCTTTTTTCTTTTTCGCCGATTGACTGAGGATATCTGAGCGTTCTGCCCCTCTCCCTTTCGGCGGCTGACGGCGGAATAAAGCCCGTTGCGGCTTCATAGAGCATTGCGCCGAGAGCATAAACATCGGTGAACGAGCCGCAGCTTTTTGCTCCGAGCTTTTTCTCGGGAGCGTCAAAAGGAGAATTGACGCTCTGCGGCGGATATGAATAGCCCGTGACGGATTTTATTTTTCCGTCCTCGGTAATTATTGAATAGGGGCTGAGACAGCCGTGCCATTTGCCGACCTTTTCAAGCTTCACGGCGCAGTCGATAACGGGCATAAGAAGCGAAACCGCCTTCGAAAACGGCATGGTTCTGCCGTTGCCGATAACCGACGAGAGCGGCGTTCCGCTTTCTGCGGCGGAGACATAACAAAATGTTGAATTTTCCGCAAAACAGTCGGTAAATTCAAGCACGCTGTTCTCCGAAGCGGCGCAAAGCTTTGTGAAATGAGAATAAAAAGCCGATATCTCCCTGTCGCCTCTCATACTGCATTTTTCATTATAATACTTTATTATAAGCTCCTCGGGGAGGCGGTACATCAGCTTTTCGGGCAGATATTCGCAGAGCCTTACCCTGCGGCGGGTCTGGCAGTCAAAGGCATGATAACAGAGAAAAGAGCCCGTTTTTGAATAAGCTCCGCCGACAATGTAGCGCTTGTTGAGCCTCGTGCCGAGCGGCAGGCAATATTTGAATTTATTCGCTTCCGAGCCGTCAAAGCCGCAGGACGGGCAAACCTCGGCGGTGTCGGGGCATTCGTTAAGACAAAATATACAGCGCTTCATCGCTTCTCCTTTCAGCACTCCATGATGTGGAGCAGGCGTATTTCTGGGTTCTTGATTTTATTCTGTATTTCATATGCGTGGGGCTCGAGAAAATCCGAATTGATATCCGAAAACCCCGTTTTGCGGAAATATTCCGCTGTCTCCGAACAGATTTCTTCAATCGTCCGTTGTTTTTCTTTTATTGATTCGGGGGAAAAATCCGAGGTCAGGATTTGCGTCAGCTTTTCGGAAAAATCCGAAAACAGCTTCAGACTTTTCATTCCTCGGAGCGCCCATTTATAGAACGGAGCGTATGAGCCGTTGAGCAGATAGACGAGCGACGCCGTGTTGCGGACAAATTCCGCCGCCGCAAGTGCCGCCGCTCCGTATTCGCCGTGAGCAACGCATCGGGGGAAATTATACTGACCGCTCTGAGCCATAAATATTGCCCTTGCCGCAAGCTTTTTGAGGCGGATATCCTCGGGCATTCCGTTTTTAACCGTCTCTCTGATTGAGCTGAATTCGCCGAGCGGGTCGGCAAAAACACTGCCGTTGACTGCGGCGGCAAGAGAGCTTTCGGGGATTCTCAGCCACTCCTCAGGGCTTTCGGGCGCACCCCGTCTGCCCGTCAAGGGCAAATAAAAATCGCCGATGGTTTTAACTCCGTAGCGGGCCGTGCCGTAATAATTGCTCTCCCCTTTTTCAAAGCCGAGAAAGCTTTTCGGCAGTCTTGCATAAGCCTTTTCAAGGCGGAAGCCGAACGAGCGGTAATCCTCGTCGGTCACCCAAAGGCAGAAGCCTGCGCCGAAATCATGGTCTCTTGAAACGGTATCGTCAAAGCCGAAGCAATCCGAGCCGGGGCCTGCAAGACCTGCGGCGATTCTGTTTTCAACATCGGCAAAATCGTTTTTCAGCATCGGCAGGCCGAACTGTTCAAAATATTTTCTGCTCAGCTCAAGCCCTTGCATAAGCCTTGTCCGCCCTTTCGTTTAATTCCTTTTCGGCAAAGAAGAAGCCGAGATATCCGAAGCCCGACGCACATTTGCGGCAGGTGAACGCATATTTATCATATCCGTAATATGCGGGATTTTGGAGAATCGCAAGTGCCTTATCCATGAGCGGATTTATTCTTTCATCCTCGCCGTTCATCTCGTGAAGCAAAACGGCAAGGTTTACATATGAAACCGCCGTTTCAAGCTCACTGCCTTTCAGACTTTCGGTTATTTCTATTGCCTGCCTGAAGCAGTTTTCCGCTTCGTCATATTCCTTGAGGTCCTGAAGAGCAAGAGCCATGTTATTGAACAGTCCCGCAACGAGCGGATGCCTGCGGTCAAGCCTCATTCTGAAAATATCCGAGGCTCTGTGATAAAACTGAATTGCTTCTCCGCTCTTGCCGAACGCTTTCATCGTGGTTGCCCCGTTGAGATAGATTGTTCCCGCAGAAAGCTCTCTGCCGATTCCGAGACGGTCAATAAGCCCGAATGCGGCTTCAACCGCTTCAAGCCCTTTTTCAGCCTCTTTCGTCTGCCTGTAATAGCCTATCATCTCGTTGAGAACGGTCAGCTCGCCGTTTTTGTCTCCGGCGGCACGGGCGTTCTCCATTGCTTCATCAAGACACTCGCCTGCGCCTTTCAGATCTTCCCTCGAAAAGCAGGAATCAAGCTTTTTAATAAATTCGGTTACAGAAAATTCAGCCATAGTTGCCTTTCCGCATTGCAAAAGCAATGCAACTGTGGTATAGTATGTAATATCAATTATATTCGGGTGATAAAATGGAAAACGGATTTTTCGCAATGATATCAAGAATGAAATATATCAACCGCTGGGCTTTAATGCGAAACGAGCACTCCGAGAACCTGTGCGAACACAGCTTTGAGGTTGCGGTTATCGCTCATGCGCTCGCCGTTATCGGTAACAAGCGCTTCGGAAAAGCTCTGAACGGAGAGAGAGCGGCTCTTTTCGGGCTTTATCACGATGCGCCCGAGACTCTCACGGGCGACATGCCGACCCCCGTTAAGTATTACAGCGACGAAGTCCGCCTTGCCTACAAGACGGTTGAGGACAGCGCATGCAAAAGCCTTGTTTCAATGCTTCCCGAGGATTTCAGAGACGAATACGAGCCGATGTTCATTCCGAAAGACGGCGACTCGGAGCTTTGGAAGCTTGTTAAAGCCGCCGACAAAATCAGCGCTCTGATAAAATGTCTTGAGGAGCAGAAAGCGGGCAACAGCGAATTTGTCAATGCAGGCGAAGTGACCAAAAGAGCAATCGCCGATTTAAGAATACCCGAAGCCGATGTTTTCATTGAAGAATTTCTGCCCGCCTACGGCATGACCCTTGACGAGCTGAGAAAATAATCAGAGTCCGAGCAGTTTTCGTGCATTCTCGCCGAGAACTGCTTTTTCTTCTTCATCGCTCAGACCCATGCAATGAACAAGCCCGATTTCGTTGGCGGGCGTCGACCACGGGCAGTCGCTTCCGAGCAGGATTTTATCCGCTCCGTGTTCTTTTGTTATTCTTGCGGCGATTTGCGGATTCAGAGTTCCGCAGCAGATAGCGGTGTCAAGATAAACATTTTTGCCGCAGAGAAATTCTTCCGTCTCTCTCCATGCAAGCATTCCGCCGAAATGAGCGGCAACAACGGGCGCACCGCCGAAGCGGTCAAGCGCCTTCGCAAGCCTTTCGGGCGGGCAATGTACCGTTTCGGGGTAGCCGATGTCGTAGCCGCAATGAAAAACGGTTATCAGCCCCAGCTCGCCGATTTTTTCATAGAGTGGGAACATTCTTTCTTCATCGGCAAAAAAGCCCTGATAATCGGGGTGAAATTTAACGCCTTTGATTCCGCTTGCCTTGATGCGTTCAAGCTCAGAAAGTGCGTCGGGGCTGTCGGGGTGAACGCTCCCGAACGGAACTATTCCGTCAACCTCCAGAAGCGAAATTGCAAAATCATTTACGCTTTTCTGCTGACGGGGATTTGTTGCAATGTTGAGCACAACGGAATAATCAACTCCCGCTGAACGCTGAACCTCTAAAAGGCTCTCAACTCCGCCGTTATGATAGGGCCTTGTCATGCCCGAGCGGGTCATAAGCTGTTCAATCGCTCTTGAAGCTATTTTCGGTGGAAAACAATGGGTGTGAAAATCAATTATCATAATTTCGACCGTCCTGCATATTGATATATAGTATTTTACACCGAAAACGGCGGCATATCAACAATATTTTTTTAATAATTTTTAATTATTTTTGAAATAACCCTTGATATTTCTGTTTTTGTGTGATAAAATAACGGCAGTAGGATTAAGTATTTTCATGAGAGTGGGGCGACCCGCTCTTTTGTTTATGCAGAAATCTTTTTTCATAAAAAGAACAAAAGGAGAATAAGCACATGCCAAAAGGAAAAGGCGGCAACACGGTCGCCGCAGTCTGGGAGATTGCAAAGCCTATCGCTGACGAGCTCGGGCTTGACATCTGGGACATCCGCTTTGTCAAAGAGGGCTCGGATTGGTTTTTGAGAATTTTCATCGACAAAGACGGCGGAGTAGGCATAACGGACTGTGAAAACATGAGCAGGGCAATTGACAAGCCCCTTGACGAGGCTGACCCCATCGAACAGAGCTATTGCCTTGAGGTTTCCTCACCCGGAATTGAAAGAGACCTGACGAGAGACAGCCACTTTGAAGCCTGCAAGGGTCAGAAAATCAAAATCAAGCTCATCCGTGCGCTCGACGGTAAGCGTGAATTTTCCGGGATTCTCGAGGACTATGACGGCAAGACCGTCACAATGCGTCTTGAGGACGGTAGCGCAATGTGCTTTGAGAAAAAAGAAACCGGCTATATTAAACTTGATGATTTCAGCTTATAATTGAAAGGATTGACAGTCAAAAATGGATAACCGTGAGTTTTTCGAGGCAGTAAGGCTCCTCGGCAAAGAAAAGAACATTTCAGAAGCCGCCCTGCTTGAGGGCATTCAGAAGGCAATCGTTACCGCAGTTAAGAGAGATTATGACAACAGAGACATCGTTTTCTGCGAAATCAACGCGGAGGATTCTTCAATCCGTGTTTTCGTTCGCAAGAATGTTGTCAGCGAGGTTCTTGACCCCGTTGAGGATATGACCGTTGAGCAGGCTCAGAGATTCAAGAAGAACGCCGTTCCGGGCGACATTGTTGAAATCGAGCTTGAAACAAGAGAGGTCAGCCGTATTGCGGCAGAAAAAGGCAAACATATTCTCCGTCAGGCCATCAGAGAGGCCGAGCACGGTCAGATTAAAGAAGAATTCCAGAGCAAGAATCAGGAAATCGTTACCGCCAAGGTTTCAAAGATTGATCCGCTTACTCTTGACGCTTTTGTTGAGATAGGCAAGATCTCCGAGAGACTGCCCAGAAGTGAGCAGCTCCCGAACGACAATTTCACCGAGGGCGACCTTATCAAAATTTTCATTGCCGACATCAAAGATGGCGTTAAAGGCCCTAAGGCTATCATTTCAAGAACTCATCCCGGCCTTGTCCGCCGCCTGCTTGAAAGCGAGGTTCCCGAAATTTTCGACGGCACGGTTGAAATCAAATCCGTTTCCCGCGAAGCGGGCTCAAGAAGCAAGATTGCCGTTTACAGCGCAGACGAAAATGTTGACCCCGTCGGCGCATGTATCGGTCAGAGAGGCGCAAGAATCAACAAAATCGTTGACCTGCTCGGCGGAGAGAAAATCGATGTCATCCGCTACAGCGAAAACCCCGCCGAATATGTTGCCGCCGCGCTTGCCCCGGCAGATGTCGTTTCGGTTACGGTTGAGAATGAGGAAGAACATTCCTGCAAGGTCATCGTTCCGAACTCACAGCTTTCGCTTGCAATCGGCAACAAGGGTCAGAACGCCCGCCTTGCCGCAAAGCTCACGGGCTGGAGAATCGACATTAATCCCGAAAACGAGGAAGAAGTCATTAATTTTGACGAATAATATATTAAGGAGCTGAACCGATGCAAACCCGCCGGATACCATTAAGAAAATGCACAGGCTGCAATGAAATGAAGCCGAAAAAAGAGCTTGTCAGGGTCGTTAAAAGCCCCGAGGGCGAAATATCGCTTGACCTTACCGGCAAAAAGCCCGGCAGAGGCGCTTATGTCTGCCGCTGTGCCGACTGCCTTGTTAAAGCAAGAAAAGCAAAAAGATTTGAAAAGGCTTTCTCCTGTGCGATTCCGGACGAGGTTTTCGAGAGAATGGAGGAAGAGCTGAAAAATGAATGACAATCCGAAGCTCCTCTCTCTTCTCGGAATGTGCCGGCGAGCCGGCAGACTCAGCTGCGGCCATGACGCCGCAATCGGGTCGGTCAGAAGCAAAAGCGCAAAGCTCTGCCTGCTGAGCAGCGACTCCTCTCAGCGGCTGAGAAAAGAGATAGAGCGTGAAGCAAGCTTTGAGGGCAGAGATATTCCCGTGAAGCTGATGCTCTCAACAATGGAAGAAATCGGAAAAGCCACGGGTCTGAAATCAGCCGTGGTCTCAGTCAATGACGAAGGCTTTGCAAAAACAATGCTTGGGCTTCTGAACAACACACCTGGGGAGGTTAACTTATGATTAATAAATACAGAGTGCATGAGGTTGCAAAAGACTTTGATGTCAAAAGCAACATAGTCGTAGATTTGCTTGCAAAATATTTTGACGGTCAAAAGAAGCATATGACGGCTCTTGAAGAAGACGAGCTGGATATAATTTTTGAGACCTTCACAAAGGAGCACGAGGTCAGCGACCTTAACGAATATTTCAATTTCGTTCCCGAAAAGAAGCGTGCCGAAAAGGCAGAGAAAAAGCCCGAGGAAGCTCCGAAAGCCGAACCCGAGAAGGCTCCCGAAGCCAAAAAGGACGCTCCCGAAAAGAAAAACGAGCCCAAAGAGGCTCCCGCAAAGGATAAAAAGCCCGCTCAGCCCGAGCAGAAGAAGAACGAGCAGAAGCCCGCTCAGCAGAAAGCTCCCGCGGCAAAGAAAGAGGAAAAGCGCAATGAGCAGAAGCCTGTTCAGCAGCAGAAGCCCTCAAAGCTTCCTCCGATGCCTCAGAGACAGCCGAAGCCCGAAAAGGATAAAGACAAGGCTTCAAAGCCCATGCAGTCAAGAACAAAGGGCGAAACAAGAACGGTTGACACCCGTGCAGGCAACGTTGACCTTGAAAAGTATAATGAGAAATACGAAAATATCGCCCCTGCCAACAAAGGAAAGCAGGAATCCGGCGGTAAGCAGAAGATAAAGCAGAAGAGCCAGCAATACAGAAAGCAGGGCGGAATGCGTTCTTCAAGGCGTGAAACCGAAGCCGAAAGGCTCAAGAGAATCGCCGCCGAGAGAGCCAAGAAGCCTCAGATGCACCTCAAACTGCCTGAGGAAATCACCGTCGGTGATCTTGCCGCAATGCTCAAAATGACCGCCGCCGAGGTTATCAAAAAGCTGTTCGGCCTCGGTCAGATGGCAACGGTCAACGAGGTTCTCGACTATGAGACTGCCGCAATCGTTGCCGAGGAGCTCGGCGCAAAGGTTGAAAAAGAGGTTGTTGTCACAATCGAGGACAGAATCATCGACGACCATGTTGACGACGAATCCGAGCTTGTCCGCAGAGACCCCGTCGTTGTTGTTATGGGTCATGTTGACCACGGCAAGACCTCGCTCCTTGACGCTATCAGAAACACTTCCGTCACCTCAACCGAGGCGGGCGGCATCACTCAGCACATCGGCGCTTACAGAGTTGACCTCAACGGTCAGAAGATAACATTCCTTGACACTCCCGGCCATGCGGCGTTCACCTCAATGAGACTCAGAGGTGCAATGGCAACCGACATTGCAATCCTTGTTGTTGCCGCTGATGACGGCATCATGCCCCAGACCATTGAGGCTATCAGCCACGCAAAGGCCGCAGGCGTTCAGATTATAGTTGCGATAAATAAAATGGATAAGCCCGCCGCAAATCCTGACAGAGTTTTGCAGCAGCTTACCGAATACGAGCTTGTTCCCGAGGAATGGGGCGGCGACACAATCTGCGTTCCCGTTTCCGCCGTTACCCATAACGGCATCGACAAGCTTCTTGAATCCGTTCTTCTTGTTGCCGAGATGATGGAGCTGAAAGCCAATCCCAACCGTTCGGCAAAGGGTGTTGTTATTGAAGCAAGGCTTGACAAGGGCAGAGGCCCCGTTTCAACTCTCCTCGTTCAGAACGGCACTCTCAAATCGGGCGATATCATCGTTGCGGGCACGGCTGTCGGCAGAGTCAGAGTTATGGTTGACGATAAGGGCAGAAAGGTCAATGAAGCAGGTCCTTCCGTTCCCGTTGAGATTATGGGTCTTGCCGAAGTTCCTCAGGCGGGCGACGGCTTTGACGCAGTTAACGACGAACGCCTTGCAAGAGAGCTTGTTGAGCAGAGAAAGGCAAAAGCCAAGGAAGAGCAGTTCAAGGAGTTCCAGAAGGTTACCCTTGACAACCTCTTTGCTTCAATTCAGGAGGGTCAGCTCAAAGACCTCAACATCATCATCAAGGCCGATGTCCAGGGTTCGGCAGAGGCTGTTAAGCAGAGCCTTGTCAAGCTCTCAAACGATGAAGTCAGAGTTAAGATCGTTCACAGCGGCGTAGGCGCAATAACCGAAAGCGATGTTATGCTTGCCAACGCTTCAAACGCAATCATCATAGGATTTAATGTCAGACCCGACGGCGTTGCTTCGGAAGCCGCCGAAAGAGACGGCGTTGAAATCAGAACCTACAGAGTTATTTACAACTGCATCGAAGAAATCGAAGCGGCCATCAAGGGTATGCTTGCTCCCAAATTCAGAGATGTTGACATCGGCAGAGCCGAGGTTCGTCAGGTCGTCAAGATCTCCTCGGTCGGCAATGTTGCAGGCTGTCATGTCACCTCGGGCAAGATCACCAGAGGCGCAAAAATCAGAGTTGTCCGTGACGGCATCGTTGTTACCGAGGACGAAATGGCTTCGCTCCGCAGATTCAAGGACGATGTCAAGGAAGTCGCCTCGGGCTTTGACTGCGGTATCGGTCTGAGCAAGTTCAACGATATCAAAGAGGGCGATGTTTTCGAGGCATTTGTTACCGAGGAATACAGAGATTAAGGTGATATTACTATGGCAGGATACCGCATTGACAGGGTTTCCGAAGATATAAAAAGAGAAATAGCGGCGATTATGCGTGAACTGAAAGACCCGAGAATTCAGGGTATGCTCACGGTAGTCAATGTTGATGTCAGCTCCGACGCTTCATTTGCAAAGGTTTATGTCAGCGCAATGGAGGGCATCGAGACCGCAAAGCTTGCGGTTAAGGGGCTGACGAGCGCAACGGGATATATCCGCAGGGAGGTCGGCAAACGGCTTCACCTGAGGAAAACGCCCGAGCTTAAATTCGTTGCCGACGATTCGATCGAGAGGGGCATGGGCATTGCAAAAATGCTCGGCGAAATCGTTCCCGACGAAAAATCCGACAGCGAAAACGATTGAGAGAGGTATCAAGCATGAGAATTGACCTGAATGAAACCGCAAATATTCTTGAAAATGCAGATAACATTCTTCTTCTCAGCCACAGCCACCCCGACGGCGACACGCTCGGCAGTGCCTCCGCACTCGCCCGCGCGCTGATATCCAAGGGCAAAAAGGTCAGAGTTGAATGCTCCGACCCCATTCCCAAGGATTTTTCATTCATGTTTGAGGGGCTGGAGTTCGGCGATTTTGAGCCTGAGCTGATTGCGGCAATCGATATTGCCGACACAAAATTACTAGGCAGAGACTCCGAGGGCAAATACAGCGGCAAAATCGGGCTTTGCATCGACCATCACGGTTCAAATATTCTTTATGCGGATAAAGTTTATCTTGAGCCCGATTCGGCATCAACCGCAGAAATAATATATCTGCTTCTTGAGAAAATGAATGTTGAAATCACTCCGCAGATTGCGTCCTGCCTGTTCACGGGCGTTACGACCGACACGGGCTGTTTCCGCTTCTCCAACACAACGGTCAGAACCTTTGAAATTGCGGCGGCTCTCGCAAAGCTCGGAGCGGATACCTACAACATTATTCAGGTCTTTTTTGAAACAAAAACCAAAACCTACGCCGCCCTTGAACGCCTTGCACTCGACAGCATGCGCTTCTATTTTTCCGACAGGTGCGCCGTTATCTGCGTAACTCAGGATATGTATAAACGAAGCGGCTCCGACGAGAGCGAAACCGACAGACTTGCAAATCTGCCCCGTCAGATTGAGGGAGTGCTTGTCGGCGTTACGATGAGAGAGCTGAAAGACGGAAGCTTCAAGGCTTCGGTCAGAACTCACGGCGATATCGACGCTTCGGCAATATGCCAGAGGCTCGGCGGCGGCGGTCACATGGGTGCCGCAGGCTGTACCCTTTACGGCTCAAAACAGCAGGCAGTCAATTCTCTGCTTAAAGAAATTCAGGCGGAAATTGACGCTTACACAATAGACTAAGGTGGAAAAAGCATGACCGGAATTATCGTTCTCGACAAGCCGAAAGACATGACTTCTTTCGGGGCAGTGGCGAGAGTGCGCCGTATCTGCGGCGAAAAAAAATGCGGCCATACAGGCACTCTTGACCCGATGGCAACAGGCGTTCTGACGGTTATGCTCGGCAGTGCAACAAGATTTTGCGAGCTTCTGCCGAGCCATGACAAGGAATATATCGCATCGTTCCACCTCGGCACGGTGACGGACACTCTCGACATTACGGGAACGGTTCTCGAAACCCGTGAGGTTAAAGCGGCAAAGAGCGATGTTGCCGCCGCACTCGCAAAATTTGTCGGCGAAATCAGTCAGCTCCCGCCGATGTATTCCGCAGTTTCGGTCAACGGCAGGCGGCTCTATGACCTTGCAAGGCAGGGCATTGAGGTTGAGCGCACGCCAAGAACGGTCAATATTTATTCGGCGGAGCTTATTTCTTCAGATGAAGAATCGGGCGAATACGCCGTTTCGGTCTCATGCTCCTCCGGCACATATATCAGAACTCTTATTTCCGATTTGGGAGAAGCTCTCGGCTGCGGAGCGGTTATGACCGCCCTGAGAAGAACCAAGGCGAACGGCTTCGGCATTGACAACGCCGTTACGCTCGACAGGCTTTCTGCGGCGGCCGAGAACGGCACGCTCGGAGAAATCACCGTTCCCGTTGACTCCGCATTTTCGGATTTCCCTGCGGTTTATGTCAGCGAAGCTCAGGCAAGGCGGTTTTCAAACGGCGGTGAGCTTGCTATTGAAAGGCTGAAATGCCCGAAAATCATCGGCTTTCTCAGAGTTTATGCCCCCGGCGGCGTGTTCATCGGCATCGGCGAAATCGGAAACGGCGAGAGCATGACAGTCAAAAGAGTATTCAGAGAAACTTGATTATAATGAAATATCAAACGGCTTGTATCGGATAACCGACACGAGCCGTTTTTATTTGCCGCAAAGTGATTGAATTTTTAAATAATGTTGCTCGGAATAAAACAGTTCAGATTGTCAATCGGCAAAACTTCTTCACACATGCAAATGATTCCTCCGTTGCCTCTTTTCAATGAGGCTTTATCTATAACGGTATACTTTCCGGTTTCCCGCCTGTCGGGAGAAGCGGATTTTTTTATTTCAATCGGATGTATGGTGTCGTTTTCCTCGATAAAAACATCGATTTCTTTTGCGTTTGCATCCCTGTAATAGGAAAGATTGGCTTTGACCTTTGAGTAAGCATAAGTCTTTACCAATTCCATAACAACATAGTTTTCATAATAATGACCGCTTGCCGCACCGTTCATCAGCGTTTCGGGCGACAGCCACATTGACAAATAAGCGCAAAGAGCCGTGTCGCAAAAATAAAGCTTCGGCATTTTTACAAGGCGTTTAAGCTCGTTATTTTCATAAGGTTTCAAAAGATAAACAATCCCGAGTCCCTGCAAAACATTGAGCCATTCTTTTGCAGTCGGCTCGGATATATCGGAAGCTTCAGCCAAAGTTGAAAATTTTACCGTCTGAGAAACCAAGGCGGCGCAAGCTCCGAGAAACCTTGAAAATTTAACGGTATCACTTATACCTCCAACCTCAGTTGCATCACGCATCAGATAAGTTTCAACATAGGAATTGAAATATTCGTTTCTGATTTCGCTGTCAACATTCTGAACGCCGGGCATTCCTCCCGTCCAGATATGGTTATAAACATTGATGATATTGTTCTTTTCAAAAAGCTGCTGACGCTTAATCAATCCCTGCAATGAAAAATCAAGGTCATCATCAATTAAAATCCCCTGTTTTTCTCTTTGCGATAAGCTGTAAAGATTCAGTATTCCTATTCTTCCTGCCAATGTTTCTCTGACCTGCTTCATCATCTGATACTGCTGTGAACCCGTGAGCCAAAACAGTCCGTTTTCTTCGCTTTCGTCGCACATTATCTTTATTTGTTCAAACAGCTCGGGAGCTTTTTGGATTTCATCAATAAGAATCGGCGGACGGTAGGTCTGAAAGAACAAAATCGGGTCGGTTTTTGCCAAATCCCTTGCCATACGGTTATCAAGGGTTACATAGGTTCGGTTCGTTCCCTCTGCCAAATGCTTTAACATTGTGGTTTTGCCAACCTGCCTTGCACCTGTTACTAATATCGCCTTGAAATGTGAGTTCATTTTTAAAAATTTTCTTTCAAGCTCACGCTTAATATATTTCATTATTTGCCCCCCGATTTTAGGAAAATTGAAAATTCATTTTATTTTATCATAAAAACAGCGATGTGTCAATCAAGTATAACTATTATATGCGTAATTTTTATGAAAATCTAAAATGGATTTTATTTTTTCATAAAAATCTGATTTGTTTCGCTGAATGCGGTCTTGATAATCGTAATCGTCTTTTTTGCCTTAACATCTTCCCGCAATGCTGAATATCATATCAATAGAAAAGTGCAACAAACAGCTTTTCACGGGAGACGGATAATTATGAAAAAATATACAGCATTAAACTCAATCCTGCCGGGCGAAAAAGCCACGGTGAAACGGCTCGGGGATTGCGGAAACATACGACGCAGGCTGATGGATATCGGGCTTACGGAAAACACGACCGTTGAATGCGTCGGCACAAGCCCGCTCGGCGATCCATGCGCCTATCTGATAAGAGGTGCGGTTATCGCCATAAGAGCGGAGGACTGCGCCGAGATTTTCGTTGAAACGGCGGGGCGGTTAAATGGGACTTACTAACAGCTCGGTCGGCAGGCAGGCGATAGACTCGGGGCTTGAAATAAGGAAAAAAAGCGAATCCGATCTTGTCGTTGCGCTTGCGGGCAATCCGAATGTCGGCAAAAGCACGGTTTTCAACGCCCTGACAGGAATGAATCAGCACACGGGCAACTGGCCGGGCAAAACGGTTGCGAATGCGCAGGGCAGTTTTTTGGGCAAAACCCGCCGCTACACGCTCGTTGACCTGCCCGGTACATATTCGCTGACGGCTCATTCCGCAGAGGAGGAAATTGCCCGGAATTTTATCTGCTTTGCAAAGCCCGATATCGTTGCGGTTGTTTGCGACGCCACCTGCCTTGAAAGAAGCATGAATCTTGTTTTGCAAACGCTTGAAATCACGGAAAATGTTATTGTTCTTATAAATCTTATGGACGAAGCCAAGCGTAAAGGCATTATTATTAATGAAAAAAGGCTTTCCGAGCGGCTCGGCGTTCCCGTTGTCGGCGTTTCGGCACGTAAGAAAAAGAGCCTTGCTCCGTTCATTGATGCGATTGAAAAAATGCCCTGCGGCGGCAAGGCTTTCAGGGTTGAATACCCCGAAGCTGTTGAAAAGGCAATTGCGGCGGTTGAGCCGACGGTCAGAAAATTCGCAGAGGGCAAAATTAATCCCCGTTGGCTGAGTCTGCGCCTGCTCGACCCCGATAATTCCCTTGAAAAAGAAATTTCGGGCTGTCTAGGCGGCAGATTTCTTGACAATCCCGAGCTTCGGCTTGCTCTCTCAAAGGCTAAAGCAGTTCTTGACCGAAGCGGAACCGACTGCGAAAAAATCGGGGACGAAATAGCGTCGGCTCTTGTTGCTTCAGCGGAAAAAATCTGCTTGGGAGCTGTCAAAGGCGGCAAGGATTATTCAAAGCTTGACCGCAGAATCGACTGCATACTCACAAGCCCGCTGACGGGCTACCCCGTCATGCTTCTCATGCTTGCAATCATCTTCTGGCTGACCATCGTCGGCGCAAACTATCCCTCTGAACTGCTTTCGGGAGCATTATTCGGGCTTCAGGATAAGCTCTCGGAGCTGTTCATATCCATAAGCGCCCCTCAATGGCTGCATGATTCGCTCGTTCTCGGCGTTTACAGGGTTCTGGCATGGGTCGTCTCGGTCATGCTGCCGCCCATGGCGATATTCTTTCCGCTTTTCACCCTGCTTGAAGATTCGGGATTCCTGCCGAGAATCGCTTATAATCTCGACAAGCCGTTCCGTCTTTGCAGCGCATGCGGAAAACAGGCTCTGACAATGTGCATGGGCTTCGGATGCAATGCGGCGGGGGTTATCGGATGCAGAATCATTGATTCTCCGAGAGAACGCCTGCTCGCCGTTATGACCAACAGCCTTGTGCCGTGCAACGGCAGATTTCCCGCTTTGATTTCAATAATATCAATGTTTTTCATTGCGTCCGCAGGCGGAGCATTTTCATCGTTCCTTTCTGCCGCCACCCTTACGGGCGTTATCGCCCTGAGCATTGCCATGACCTTTGCGGCAACAAAACTGCTTTCAAAAACGATTCTCAAAGGCGTTCCCTCGTCATTTACGCTTGAACTGCCGCCCTATCGCAGACCCCAGTTTGTCAAAACCCTTGTGCGCTCGGTTTTTGACCGAACTTTATTTGTGCTCGGCAGAGCGGCGGCGGTTGCGGCTCCTGCGGGGCTTGTCATCTGGGCGGCGGCGAACATCAGAATCGGCGATATCTCTCTGCTCGGCAGGTTCTCCGACCTGCTTGACCCGTTCGCACGGCTCATGGGGCTTGACGGCGTTATTCTTGCCGCATTCATTCTCGGCTTCCCTGCCAATGAAATCGTGATTCCGATAATTCTCATGTCATACTCTGCGCTCGGAACTCTGCCCGAAATC
>JBJEQC010000108.1:0-17849 GCA_051881555.1 Acutalibacteraceae bacterium | reverse complement strand
ATTTCATTTTGCTTCCTCCGTTTACTTTGATTTCAAGTGTGATTTTGTTAAATAGATTAAAATTTGTTTTGCCTTTTTTGACCTCATTCGGATTGACTCCGTGAAATTCCCTGAATGCTCTTGAAAACCCTTCACTGCTGTCATATCCGTATTTCAGAGCAATATCAAGAACAGAGCTTTTGCTGTTAATCAGTTCAAAAGCGGAAATGGTTAAACGGCGATTTCTTATGTATTCGCCAACCGTGTAACCTGTTATTCCGAGAAAAGTTTTTTGAAACTGAACAACATTCATAGAAGTGATAGACTGCAATTTAACATTGTCAATTTCACCTGCTAAATTATTCTCTATGTAGTCAATTCCTTTCTGCAAGCTGTCAACCTGATTCATGCTTGGCCTCCTTTCAACACTATTTTAGTAAACGGTTAATATTTTTTCTCGATATTCAAAAATTATTTTTATCGATTGCATCTTTGATTATCCTTGCAGCTTCTTTTGCGGATAAATATGAGTTATCGATTCTTAAATAGTTGCCGAACGGTATTTCTCCCTCAAAGCTGACAAGCCTATGATTGTTGTCGTCATCAATCAGTCTTTTATTTGACCAATCAATATCTCTTTTTGACGGCTTGTTTTTAAGCCTGTTTTCAGAGACATTACGCTCCAGCCTTATTCTTTGCGGAGCAATAAGCTCAACATAATAAAATTCGGTATTGTAAGGCTTGAATATGCTTTTGACATGTTCAATATAATCCCAATCTTCTTTGCAGTCAAACGCCCACATGAAGGTGAAGATTAAGCCGTATTTATCGGTTTTTGCAAATTCTTCAAACACAATTTCTCTGAATCTCTTAACGGCGTTACCGTTAAACTCTCCGAAAATTTCAAGCACGGGTTCAATGCTCATGTGGTTATGGAATAATCTCAAATCGGTTATTTTAGTCAGCTCTTGACCGACCGTCATTTTCCCAACCGCCGCATCTCCGAATAAGAATACTAATTTCATCGTTGTTCCTCCAAAAAAATTAACCCGCTGATGAAAAAGTTCATCAACGGGTTTGTGAATACAGTAATATATCTTACACCGAAAATGAACACAGCAAAACAAATCCATGCGATCTGCGCATAGATTCCATGGCTCTGTTGAATTCATTCCTCTGTGTGAACATATATAATTCCTTTCGTTAATTTAGCTAATACTAACATTAAAATCCCGATTTGTCAAATGCTTTTTTCGGGTATTAGCGGTAATATAAATATCTGTCTTGAATATACTTATGCTTGAAGTGATGATTAACGGGGGAGAGCGATTGAGCAAAAAGTTAAAGCGGTGGCAGGCTGCGGGATTCATTTTTACGGCAATGGCGGGAACACTTCTGCATTTTGTCTACGGTTGGAGCAATCAAAGCGTCATTGCCGCACCGTTTGCGGCGGTGAATGAGTCAACATGGGAGCACATGAAACTGCTGTTTTTCCCGATGTTTGTTTTCGCATTTGTTGAGTATCTTTTTATCGGCAGAAAATATGAAAACTTCGGGGCTTCAAAGCTTGCGGGAATAAGCCTCGGGCTTGTGATTATTCCCGTGATGTATTACACCTGCGTCGGCGCTTTCGGAAATGCGCCCGGTTGGTATAATATATTAACCTTTCTGTTGGCTGATGCGGCGGCGTATCTTCTTGAAACCCGGATTATGAGCCGAAAACCCGTTTCACGCATCCGGAATGTGATTGCTGTTGTTATTCTGTGTCTTATTGCGCCGGCTTTTGTGATTCTGACGTTTGTTCAGCCGAAAATTCCTCTTTTTGAGGACCCTGTCGGTTCGTTCTTTGGAATAAAGAAATAAAAAATCCGTCTCACCGTGCTTAATTCGGATGAGACGGATATCTTTTTGCCTATTTAAAATTTATTCCTGCAATTTCACGGATTTGCTTCATAACTTTGCTGACCTGCAGGGCTTTTTCTTTGGCTTCCGAATAGAGCGGGTCGGAGGGATCGGCAATGAAAGCTTCAAATTTCTGTGCTTCATAGCCCATGAGCCGCTCTTTGGGAACATCACCGATGATTTCGGTGATATTGCCGTCATTATCGGAGAGCTTCAGGTTGACAAGCTTAGAAATCGATTCGGTGAAAACCGTGCCGTTGTCGCCCATTATCTCGGAACCGAGCCTGCTCTGACCGAGCTTTGAATATGTCAATGTTACCGTTTTATCGGGATAAATGAACGAGGCGTTTCCGCCGCCGTCCGCTCCGCTTGCCATGAAATCGGCGCATGCGGTTATCTTTTCGGGCATTCCGAAAAGGTCAAGTGCGGGATAAACGCAGTAGATTCCCAAATCCATCAGACAGCCCGTCGCAAGGGCAGGATTGAATATGTTAGGCAGTTTTCCCGCAAGATAGGCGGGATATTTTGAAGAAAGCTGTGAAAAATCAAAGCGTGCGCTTGCAATTCTGCCGATTTTTGAAACCGCATCTTTGAGAAGCTGCCTTGCGGGGTTGAACATGTGCATGATGGCTTCGATGTATATAAGCCCCTTTTCGGCGGCAAGAGCCTGAAGCTCCTCAAGCTCCGAGGGCTCAACGGTTATCGGCTTTTCGCAGATAACATGCTTACCGCTTTCAAGCATAAGCTTTGACTGCGGATAATGCAGAGCGTTGGGGCTTGCAATATAAACCGCTTCAAAATCGCCGTTTGCAAAATCTTCAAGGTCGGTGAAAACCTTGGGTATTCCGTTTTCAGCCGCAAATTTTCCGCCGCTTTCTTCCGTTCTTGAATAAACGGCGCAGAATTCAGCGTTTGTCAGCAGTCTGGCGCCGTCAATGAACGCTTTTGCAATCCAGCCCGTTCCGATAACTCCGTATTTCATTAATTCAGCTCCCTTGCCATTGCCGTGCCTTCGCCGATTCGGCGCAGCACCTTAAAGCCGTTTTTCTTGTAAAAATTGATTGCCTTAACATTTCCCGTGCCGACAATCAGCATAACGCCCTTTGAGCCTTTGGATTTCAGCTTTTCGAGAAGCATTTGTATCATTTTTGAGCCGTTTCCGCCGCCTCTGAATCCGCTGTTAAGGTCGATGTGAAGATGAGAAGGATATTTCTTTGAATATGCGGCATAGGCAAGATATTCCCCGAACGCTTCAAAGCAGTTAACGAATCCCGTTTTGAGGATTTTTTTCAGATAAGGGCGGAATGCCTTTGAATATGCTTTGAAATTCTCGGCGCAGAGGATATAGCCCTGCGCTTTGTCGCTGTCATCGGTCAGAACAAAGGCGTTCTGCGGCTCGTTTTCAATATAATAATCGCAGTATGCCGAAAGGATATATTCCCTCATTTTCGGGTCGGTCAGCGCCGAGTCGGGGCCTGTTTCAAGGCAAATTTGCCGAACGGCTTCACGGTGTTCGGGCTTGTAGCTTTTTATTTCCGCCATAGAATAACCTCGTTAAATCTCAATATTAAACACTTTTTCTCCGCTGAACGGAGTTTTGGTTCCGTTATGTTCAAACACGGCTTCTATTCTCGGGTCGGCAAAGACCTTAACGGTTGCACTTTTTCCGTCTCTGACATATTCAACCGAGATTATGCCGTTTTCGGTTGTGATGTGTCCCTTTGCTCTGCTGAGTCCCTCAACGAAGCGGGGTGAAATAACGGCTTTTTTATAGCCTGCTTCGCCCTCGGGCTGACGGATGCCGAGAAGATACATAAACAGATATTTTGTTGCGGCGCCGAACATCGGGTGATTCTGAGATTCGATTCCCGACCAATATTCCCAAAGCGTTGTTGCTCCGCATGCCGCCTCTTTGCCGAACGAGTTTTCGCCCTCGTTTGAAAGCAGGTCAAAGGCAAGCTGATCCTCGCCGTTTTCAAACAGCACGCCGATGAGCGCTTCGGTGGCGATGATTCCCGTGTCGAAGGTGCCGAGTTTTTTATATTTTTCCGTTATGACTTTCAGCGTTTTATCGTCGCCAAGACCTATTCTCAGCGCAAGGCAGGATGCGCCCTGAATGTCGCCGATATAGGTGTGGCTGAACGGGCTGAAATAGGCAACGTCAATTGCCCTTTTAACTTTTTCAATTCTTTCTTTTAGGTGAGCGGCTTCGCTCTGCCTGCCGAGAATTTCGGCGGCTTCAAGAGTTTGCTGCATAAATCTGACATAAAGGCAGGTGTTGACATAGGATTCGGGGATTTTTATTTCGTCGGGAGTGCACCAGTCACCGAGGCACCAGCCGCCCTCCTCCTCACGGCAGACAAGCCCGTTTTCGCTTCTGCTTTCAAGATAATCGAGGAAGCGAAGCATCTTCGGAAAAAATTCATTAAGCAGGTCTTTGTCGCCGTAGGTTTTGTAGAATTTCATCGGAACTTCAACGATTGCGCCGCCCCAGCCCGACGGACCACCGCCGCCGCCCATGAGCGGAGCCGTGTGCTGAATATGACCGCTGATTTTGCATTGGCAGTCTGAAATATCATAGAGCCATTTGCGGTAAAATTCACGGCTGTCAAGCATCATCATCGCCGCTTCGCAGCAAAGCTGACCGTCGCCCGTGTAGCCGAGCCGCTCTCTGTGAGGGCAGTCGGAGGGAACACCGCTGTGCATGTTGCAAAGCTGAGTTCTGATGTAGGCGGAATAAAGCCAGTTCAGAACCGAATTGTCACACTCAAACGACGAGGTGACGGGGCAGTCGGAATGAACGACATCAACTCTGATCGGCTTTGCGCCCTTGACTTTGAAATATCTGAAGCCGTGCCATGTGAAATGCGGAATATATTCGGTTTCCTCGCCGCCGCAGATGAATTCATCCTGCTGATATCCTTCTTCAAAATGTATGCCGTATTTTTTCGGCGAGCTGTCAAGCACTTCGGCATAATTAACGGTGATTCTGTTCCCTTTTTCGCCGCCCTTGAATACTGCGTAGCCGACCGTGTTTTCGCCTGCGTCATAAAGGTATGCGCCGTCAACCGTGCCGATAAGCTTCGGCTCAATCGAGCGTATAACCTTGTCGGCAGGGGAGGTCTGAATATAAAATTCGCTCTCGGGGGCGGGAATTTCACGGCTTTCGGAAAAATCGCCGCTCGTGGGGCAGAGTGTGTAATCGTGCTTTTCGCCGTTGTAAAGATTGTTTTCGGTCACAAAGCCCGTGTGAGAAAGTGTTGAAGCGTCGCAGAGAACGGCGCCGCTCTCCTTTTTAATTATATAACAGAGCTTTGGTGTTCCGAAAACGACGCCGCCCTCGGCATGGCGTGAATGCTGGTTATAGTAGCCGTTGCCGAGCATGACGGCAAGAGTGTTTTCGCCCCGAATCAAATAATCCGAAATGTCATATTCCATGCAGTATATTCTGTGGCTGATCTTATCGGTGATTTTATAATAAAGCTTGGTCAGATCACGCTCCGAATAATCCGTTGCGTTCGGAACAAGCAGGTCGTCGCTGACTTTTTTGCCGTTAATGAAAAGCTTGAAAAAGCCGAGGCCGCAGATGATAATCCGAGCCTTTTCGCCTTTTTCGGCATTGAAAGTTTTTCTGAAAATCGGCGATTCCGAAGAAGCGGCACATTCTATCCATTTTGCGCCCTTGAACATGCGGTCGTGTGTCATTTTAAATCTCCCATAATCTTAAGCTCTGTGAGCCGTGAATTCATCTGTTCCCATTCTTCCATGATTTCAAGCTGTTTATCGGTCAGATCCTCAAGCTCTTTTGTCAGAGCGATAACCTTTTCATAGTTTGCCGAGACCTCGGGCGTTGAGAGCATTCCGTTAAGCTCGGCAATTTCGCCGTCAAGCCGTTCAATTTCAGCTTCGGTGCGGCTGATTTTGCCTTTAAGGCGGTTGATTTCGCTTTCACGCTCCTTACGAAGCTTATATAAATTAACCTTTTGCTCCGCTTTTTTCGGCTTTTCCTTTGCCTGAGCGAGGGCAAACTGAGCGTAATCGTTATAGTCTCCGTCAAACTTTTCAAAGCCGTCGGGAGTCATGCGGTAAATTTTTGTTGAAAGCTTATTAATAAAATATCTGTCGTGCGAAACGGCAATAATCGTGCCGTCAAAGTCGGAAAGAGCAGCTTCAAGCACCTCTCTTGACGGAATGTCAAGATGATTTGTCGGCTCGTCGAGCAGAAGCACGTTTGCGCCCGAAAGCATGAGCTTCAGCAGGCAGAGCTTGGCTTTTTCACCGCCGCTGAGGCTGTCAACATTTTTGAAAACATCGTCACCCCTGAAAAGGAACAGGGCAAGGTAGCTTCTGACGGTGGTTTCATTGAAAGAGCGGTGCTCGTCCCAAATCTCATCGATAACGGTTTTGCCGCCTCTGAGGCTTTCAAGGCTTTGGTCAAAATAGCCGATTTTGACATTTGCGCCGAATGAAAAACTGCCGTCGTCGGCTCTCTGCTGACGGGTCAGAATGCGCAGAAGCGTTGTTTTTCCGCAACCGTTTGAGCCGAGAACGAAAACACGCTCATTTTTATATACTTCCATGTCTGCCGAACTGAAAAGGCGTTTTTCGCCGAACGATTTTGAAAGACCTTTCACGAAAAGCACATCGTTGCCCGTTTCGCATTCGGGAGTGAATTTCATTCTCATTTTTGAAAGCGGCGGGTCGGGAACAACAAGCTCGGCTTTTTTCTTTTCGAGCATCTTGCGCTTGCTCTCAGCCGTTATGAAATTGCGCTCTCTTGCAAAAGAACGCTGCTGTTCAATGATGCCCTCAATGCGTTTGATTTCGGCAATCTGATTTTCGTATTGGCGGCGTTCGCTTTCAAGGCGTTCCTCTTTAAGCTTCAGATAAGCCGAATAATTTCCTTTTGACCAATGGCTTTTGCGCCCCGATATTTCAACGGTTTTGTTGGTTACTCTGTCAAGAAAATAACGGTCATGGGAAATAACGATTATTGTACCCTTGAAGCCCGAAAGAAAGCCTTCGAGCCATTCCGTTCCCGCAATGTCAAGGTGGTTTGTCGGCTCGTCAAGCAAAAGCAAATCGGAACCGCTCAGAAGCAGCTTGCACATGCTCAGCTTTGAACGCTGGCCGCCGCTGAGCTTATCGCAGGTCAGCGGAAAATCGTTTTCGGAAAATCCGAGACCGAGCAGGGCGGAACGGGTTCGGCTGCGGTAGGTCAGACCCTCCGAAGCCTGAAACTGCTCGTTAAGGCGGTTTTGCATTTCAATAAGCCCGTCTCTGTCGCCGTTCCCGTTTTCGAGAGCGCAGGCTATTTCTTCAAGCTGTTTTTCCGTCTCCATAAGAGGCTGAAAAATGCTTAAAGCTTCGTCATAAACCGTTCTGACAGAGCCTTGGCAGGCGTGCTGTTCAAGATAGCCGACCTTGATATTTTTGCCGACAAATGCGCCGCCGTCGCTCGCTTCGGTTTCGCCGGTTATGATTTTGAAAAGCGTTGTTTTGCCCGTTCCGTTTGCTCCGATAAGCCCGACTCTGTCGCCGGGATTGACATCAAACGAAATGTTTTCAAACAGCACCTTGCCGCCGAAGTCCTTTTTCAAATTCTGAATACTGACAACTGACATATTAAATCCTTAAATTCTTGTTTCAATAATTTCAAGCTTGCCCGAAAGCTTGTATTCTCCCGCTCCCGCAGGAATGAAAATACTGTCGCCCTTTTTGAGCGTCAAGGTCTCGCCGCAGCAGTCAAGAGAGCCGTTTCCGTCCATGACAAGCAGGGAAACAAAGGAGCTTTCGTCCGCTTTTTCGCTGAATTCTCCGTCTGCTTCAAGCTTCCAGACCTTGAAAAGCGGACAATCTGCAAGAAGCCTTCTTTCAGGCGTGTCAAGTGAACTGCCTTTACAAAAATCGGGCTGAGAGTATTTTTCAAGCTTTGTGACCTCAACTGCGTCAGCAACATGCAATTCCCTTGGCTTTCCGTCATTTCCGAGACGGTTGTAGTCATAAATTCTGTAGGTTGTATTGGAGCTTTCCTGCACTTCTGCAAGTAATATACCTTTACAGATGGCATGAAGAGTTCCCGACTCAATAAAGAAGAAATCGCCCTTTTTAACCTTGACGGAGCTGACATAATCGGTCAGAGTGTTGCTCTCAATTGCCGTCTTGAATTGCTCGGGCGTTATCTTGTCCTTAAAACCGAGCAGAAGCCTTGCATCCTCGTCGCAGTCGATGATATACCAACACTCGGTCTTGCTCTGACCTCTGCCCGTTTTTTCGCAGTATTCCTTTGTGGGATGAACCTGAACGGAAAGGTCGTCTCTTGCATCAATGAATTTAATGAGAATGGGGAAGTCGTCGAATTTTTCGGCGTTCTTTCCGCAAATTTCTGGATGCTTTGCAACAATTTCGGGGAGGGGCATTCCTGCAAATTCTCCGTTTGCCGCCGTGCTTGCTCCCGCCTCATGGCAGGAGAGCATCCAGCCCTCTGCGGCGTTCTTTTTTTCGGTTTTAACTCCGTATTCTTCAATCAGCTTTCTGCCGCCCCAAATCGTTTCGGAAACATAGGGGAGCAGTTTTATGGGATATAATTTCATTATTTTTTCCTCCAAAGCCGTGGTTTTGTATTTAATCTGTATTATTCTATCATATTTGTCCAACAATTTCTATAGAATATTTACGGGAGGACGGAAAAAATGGAAAAATTTTTGGATTCGGCTAAGATTTTTTATTATGAAAGGATAAAAAAGCCTGCGCCCGCCGTTCAGGACGGTATTTTGCTTCAAATCAGAGAAACCTCGGTTAAGCTTCAGAATGCCTATGCACGCTTTGAAAATGAGAGCAACGAAGATCTGATTGATTCGATAATCTATGAGATTCAGTCGCTCAGAGCGCTCTACAGATATCTCATCAAGCAGGCGAAGCAGAACGGAATCGAGTGCGCCGAAATCTCGGTTTTCGGCAAGGAGGTTATCTGATGAACGGCTGGTTTATTGCGGCGGCAGCAGTCAGCGCCGTTTGCGTGCTTTGGTGGATGATAAGAAGCGAAAAAGGGGCGTCGAGCCTTGCGCTTTCGGCGCTCCAGGGGATAGCGGCAATGTTTGCCGTCAACCTTGCGGGGCTTGCAACGGGGGTGACGGTTGCGGTTAATTGGTATACGATTGCAACAGCCGCCCTGCTCGGTTTGCCCGGTGTTATCGGAACTTTGGTTCTGAATTTTATCTTTTCGGCATGAACATAATAACAAAAGGGCTTGCATCGGTTTGATTTCCGATACAAGCCTTAACTTATTATTGACTCATTATTATGCCTTTTTTGAGGTTGAAAACAAAGTTTGAGGTTTCGCCGTTCTGCTCTGTTTTGATTTTGATAACATCTTTGTCGAGATATTCGGCGTCAAGAATCTTTTTGTCGGTCTTTCTGAGATATTTTTTCAACCTTTCGGTCTGAATTTCGTCATATGCGCCTGCGTTATCCGAAACAAAAAGCACATTGCCGCAAAGGTTGTTGATTTCGGCAAGAAGAACCTTTTGCTCGTCGTTGAATTTGAGATTGTCATTTCTCAGGAAGAACACATCGGGGTCGTTCATGAATGCCCTGCCGTTAAGGTGACGGCGGAAAACGGAATTTGTTATTGCATTCTGTGCGCTGGGAACCTCATTTGAAACATTCAACCTGTTATAAATTTTGCCGATATAATCCAGATCAACATCACAGCTTATGCGGCAGGCGTCAACAATTCCGAGCGCCGAACCCAGAGGAACGCCGCAACCGAGAATAAGCTTATCGCCGACGCATTCTCTGAGCAGAAGCATGGCGTCGTGCATGATTTCGCCCCTGCATTTTCCCGCTCTCGGAATCATGCATTCGCTGTAAAGAAAGTCGAGCTTAACCATGTCGTAACCCCATTCGTTGAGAACAACATCAAAGAATTTTTTGATGTATGCTTTTGCTTCGGGATTGTAGATATCGAGCGTGTAAGCACCGCCCCAGCCCGCACAGCCGAGCATGGGCTTTCCGTTTTCCTTGATAAGCCAGTCAGGATGAAGCTTCGCAGTCTGCGAAGCCCTCTGACAGCTGAACGGAGCGAGCCATATGCCCGCATTGTAGCCCTTATCATGGATTTTGTCGGCAATGTATTTCATTCCGTGAGGGAATTTTTTTGGATCCGGAACAAGCCAGTCTCCGACGAAGCTTTCGTAGCCGTCATCAATCTGGAAGATTGAAACCTCGTCTTTTGCGCTGTCAAGACCGTTAAGGTCACGCAGAATAATTCCCTCATCGATTTTCTGAAAATAGTTATACCATGAGGTGTAGCCGCTCATGCAGCGGTTTCTTGCTTCGGGCATGGGAGCGAGCGAAAAATATTTGTCAAAAACTTCATCATAGCCGCCCTCGTAATAAACGATATCGAAAACCTGCCAGGGTTCTTCAACGATTTTACCGAGTGCGTCTTTATGGATTGAGAAATAATTCTCGTTCATTCTGACTTTGAAATATGTAAATCCCGTTTTTTCGCTCAGCGAGCCCCAGAATTTGACCCTGCCGCCGTTTTTGATGTAGGTGTAGCAATGGCTGTGAAATTCCCCGGGCTTCTGAGTGTATTTAACTATTCGTTCGTCGCTTGCAAGCATTGCAAGGTCTTTTGTCAGCTTGGTTATTCCCGCAAGCTTTGTTATGCCCTTTTGAATTTCGTCGGCTTTATATTCCCTTGTGGTTGTCCATGACTGATAGCCGCCCGCAAAGAAGCAGTCGCCTTTTTTGAATTCATAAGGAAATTCAACATAAAAATCAACAAGCTCAAACGGCTTTTTAGGTTTCAGAACAACGGAAAAACGGCTTTCATTATCAACAATATCAAGCGAAAAGAAATCGTTTTCCGTTTCGTTTGTAACAACGGTACTGCTGCCGGATTTGAATGAAATGATGTATTTCTTATCCATGACGCACCTCCGAAAAAATCTGTATAATATTACCTTAATTATAACAGACGCCGTCGATTAATTCAAGATTTATATTATGCGTTCAGAGAAAAAGAATTGGCACTCTTAACAATCGAGTGCTAATTTTTACAGTTTATTCAAATTTTGTTAACAGTATACGGCAAAAAAAGCGTTATACTACCACTCGTAGAAATTTTTAACAAACAGGTGATGTAAAAATGCGCACAAAACAGTTTAAGTCAGAATCCAAAAAGCTCCTTGATATGATGATCAATTCTATCTACACCCACAAGGAGATATTCCTGCGTGAGATCATTTCAAACGCTTCGGACGCTTTGGATAAGCTTTATTTCCGCTCGCTGACCGACCCTTCGGTCGGACTTAATGCCGACGATTTTGTTATCCGTATTGAGCTTGACAAGGATAACGGCATCATCAGAGTTATCGATAACGGCTGCGGAATGACAGAGGAGGAGCTTGACAGCAACCTCGGCACGATTGCAAAGAGCGGCTCGCTCGCTTTCAAAAATGAAAACGAAAAGACCGAGGATGTTGATATCATCGGTCAGTTTGGCGTCGGATTCTATTCGGCATTTATGGTCAGCGATAAGGTAACCGTTGAAACCAAGGCTTTCGGCAGCGATCAGGCGTTCCGCTGGGAGTCGAGCGGCGCTTCGGGCTACACAATCGAGCCCTGCGAAAAAGAGAGCTTCGGCACAACCGTCACCATGCACCTGAAGGATGACACCGAGGACGAATGCTACAGCGAATTTCTCGATCAGTACAAAATAAGCCAACTTATAAAGAAGTATTCCGATTATATCCGCCACCCGATTCAGATGGAGTTCACAACGAGCAAACCCGTTGAGGGCAAAGACGGCGAATATGAGGATGTCACCGAGCTTCGCACTCTTAACAGCAGAATTCCGCTCTGGAAGAAGAACCGCTCCGAGATAAAGCCCGAGGAATACAACAGCTTCTATAAAGAAAAGTATTATGATTTTGAAGATCCCGCAAAGGTTATCCACACCAGCGTTGAGGGTCAGGCAACATATCATGCCCTGATGTTTATTCCCAAGCATGCTCCGTTTGATTATTACACCAAGGACTACGAAAAGGGACTTCAGCTCTATTCAAAGGGCGTTCTGATAATGGAAAAATGCGGCGATTTGCTGCCCGATTATTTCAGCTTTGTCAAGGGACTTGTTGACAGCGAGGATCTTTCGCTTAATATTTCCCGTGAAATGCTTCAGCATGACAGGCAGTTAAAGCTCATTGCAAAAACCATTGAAAAGAAAATCAGAACCGAGCTTGATAAAATGCTCAAAAACGAGCGTGAAGCCTATGAGGAATTCTTCAAGACCTTCGGTATTCAGCTTAAATTCGGCGTTTACAGCGACTACGGCGCACACAAGGATGATTTGAAAGACCTGCTGATGTTCGTTTCATCAAACGAGAAAAAGTATGTTACCCTCAAAGAATATGTTGACAGAATGAAAGAGGGTCAGGACACTGTCTATTATGCCTGCGGCGAAACGGTTGAGAAGATTGAAATGCTCCCGCAGTGCGACGCCGTTAAAGAAAAGGGCTATGAGGTTCTTTATCTGACAGAATATGTTGACGAATTTGCTCTTAAAATGATGGGCGAATACGAGGGCAAGAAGTTTATGAATATCTGCGACGAGGAGCTTGACCTCGGCACGGAGGACGAGAAAAAGGCGCTTGAAAGCGAAAACGAGCAGGCAAAGGATATGTTTGAAGAAATGAAAAACGCAATCGGCGATTCGATAAGCTCGGTTCGTTTCACGGGCAAGCTGAAAAATCATCCCGTTTGCCTGACGAGCGAGGGCGGTATTTCTCTTGAAATGGAAAAAACTCTCAACTCGATGCCCGGCGCAAAGGATAATCAGGTCAAGGCTCAGCTTGTGCTTGAAATCAATGCCGAACATCCTATTGCGGAAAAGCTCAGGACGCTTTATAACGAGGATAAAGAGGCTCTCGGCAAATACGCAAAAATTCTTTACGGCGAGGCCTGCCTCATCGGCGGCAGACGCATTGATGACCCCGTTGAGCACAGCAGGCTCATCTGCGAGTTAATGACAAAATAAAACATGGAACTGCCGCACTAAGCGAAGAACAAAAGGAACAAAGTTTGACTTTTAATTTGTATGTGATATTATATTAATCAGTATATTAAGTGAAAAGGTTGTGATTTGTTGTCGGAGCGCAAGAATGTTTATTTTGTTCAGGTCGATGTTTCCTCGGGCGGGGAATCAAAGGTCGTTTATCTGCCGTATACGGCGGGTGTGATTGTTGCAAATGCCTGGCGCAGCAGCCGGGTTGCTTCGGCATACGAATTCAAGGATTTTATTTTTCTGCGCAACGACATAGAAAAGACGGCTTCGGAGCTTGAAAATCCAAAGGTTGTCGGTTTTTCAAATTATTGCTGGAACACCGAATATAACCTTGCTCTTGCGTCGGAAATAAAGAAGAAATATCCCGATTGCATAACCGTTTTCGGCGGTCACAACATTCCGAAAAATGTTTCTTTTCTTGAAGATAATCCTCAGGTTGATTATCTCAGCTTCGGCGAGGGAGAAATAACCTTCGGGGCGCTGCTTGAAGCGCTTGACGGGGGAGATGCTTCCAAGGTTGCAAATATAGCCTACCGCTCGGAAGACGGATGCGTTATGACCGAAGAAAAACAGGTTTTCAGCTTAGATTACGCATCGCCCTATCTTGACGGTTGGTTTGACGGCTTTGCGGAAAAATACCCGGGCATTGAGTTCAATTCGATTCTTGAAACAAGCAGGGGATGCCCCAACAGATGCGCCTATTGCGATTGGGGTCTGCTTAAAGAAAAAACAAGATTCTTTCCTCTTGAAAAGGTGCTTGCGGAGATTGAGTGGCTCGGCAGAAACAAAATCAGATTTGTCTGGGGAGCGGACGCCAATTTCGGCATAAGCCCGAACGATTTGATAATTGCCGACGCAATTGTTGCGGCAAAAGAAAAATACGGTTATCCCGAAAGGGTCAGAATCAATTATTCCAAGGGCAATTTTGAGAGAGTGCGTGAAATCGTGCGCCGTTTTAACCGTAAGGGCATCGACAGGGCGGGCGCAACGATATCGCTTCAAAGCCTTTCGCCGCAGGTGCTTGAAAACATCGGCAGAAAAAATATGTCGCTTGAACGCTTTCAGAGCAGCTTCGGGGTTTATCACGAGGAAAATTTGCAGGTTTATTCCGAACTGATTCTCGGCTTGCCGGGCGAGAGCTACGACAGCTTTGTTGACGGAATCTGCAAGCTGTTTGAAATCGGTCAGCATTTCATTTTTGAGGTGTATAACTGTATCGTTTTGCCGAATTCAATTCTCGGTCAAAAGGATTATATGGAAAAATTCGGCATTGAGACAACCAACACCGAGATAGTGCGCTATCATTGCGCTTCAGACGCTTATTATATTCCCGAAAAAATTAATATTATAACCAAAACCGATTCCATGCCCTGCGAAATGTGGCAAAAGAGCGCCGTTTTTGCGGGCGTTGTTCAGGCAATGCACGGCTGCGGTCTGCTTCGTTGCTTTGCGATTTATGCGTTTTATGAGCTTCACAAGAGCTACCGAAGCTTTTATGAGGGCTTGATTGATTATATCGAGAACGGAAACGCTCCGTTAACCTATAAGGCTTACTGCAAGGTCAAAAGCTACTTTGCCGACCTTGCCCGTGGCGAAAATCCACGGCTTTGCGTTCCGTTTGCGGGTAATCTCGTTTGGGAGAATTATGAGTATATCTTCCTCACTCTTTGTGCAGACCTTGACGGATTCTATTCGGAAATGATGCCTTATCTCGGCAGGGTAATTGATAATCCCGATATTCTTTCTCAGCTTCTTGATTATCAGAAAGCGGTTCTGAGAAAACCGGGCGAGAGGAGAAGCGAATGCTTCACGGATTATGATTTTCAAAGCTATTTCAAGGGCGTTTATATCAACGAATACCGCCCTCCCGTAAACGGAAAATTCAAAACCGTTTTGGACGACAGCGACCCTGCCTCGGATTGGGAGGAATTCGGCAAAAAAGTTGTCTGGTACGGCAAAATGGGCAGTAAATCATATAAAGACAAAGCGGAAAAAATGTCTGTTGAGTAATCGGAAAACGCAGAAAGAAAACACAAAGTGTAAAGCGTTAACACTTTACAAAAAAGCAAGAGTGTATCAAAAACCCGCCAATCGGGCTATGATACACTCTTTTTGTTGATATTATTGAAATTCAGCTTATTCTGATGCGGTTTCAATCATGCCGATATCGTTTGTGTAAAGCGTTGCACCTTTACGCCTGCCGTACCAAACGATCTCCTTTGCAAAGCGTGGCCAATCCTCATATTTTTCTTTTGCCTTAAAAATATAGGTGATTTTTTGCTTTTCGGGCTGTGAATTTTCGCTGTCGGCGGATTCATGAAAATATTCAAGAAAATCATAGTCGCATTCAAATCTTTTTTCGCTTTCAAACGGCTTTTTAACAGCGTTGAGCTGAAATTTTTTGAGTTCTTCGTAAATCTCTCCGTCAAATCCGAACCGAGCGAGAAAACCGTCGGCGAGTTTTTCAAATTCATCAAAGTTATAAAGCATTTCAAGGAAAAGTCCTTCCTCAAAGAACCAGGTGACATTTCCGAAAACAGGGTTTGAATGATTCCATTCGCCTTCAAGAGAGCCGTCAAGCTTTTGCTTTATGTCTCTGAAAAGACTTCCGACAAGCCCCGAATCCTTCATGCAAAAATCAAGCAGCTTTGTGTAAAAATCGTAGTAGTCAATGCCGAGTGCACGGTAGCAGTAAATCGCAAAGAAGCGGAGCAGACCGAGGCTGTGGAAGCATTGCAGACAGATTGAAAACAGATTTGCATAAACCCAGCCGTCTCTTGAAAGACTGCTTGTTGAGCGGACAAGATAAGAGTATTCGGGAATGCCGTCTTTCTTTCCGCTTGCGGAGTGGATATGATTGAAGCTGACCTTCATCGGCTCAATCTTGAATTTTTCCATGTATTCGGGGGTGCACATGGGAGCGTTCGGCAGAAGCTCGCAGTAGTAAACGCTGATTGAATTGTGCTGACCCGCCCTGAGAAGCTTGCAAAGCCCCTTGCAGAAGCTCTCCGCCGTTTCACCGGGCAGACCGAGAATCAGCTCGGAGTAGGTCGGAATGTTCGCTTTTGTGTATTCGCTGAGCAGAGATGAAAAATGCTCCATTGTCAGATTCTTGCGGTTTATATTTTTCAGAGCATCGTCGCAAAGTGTCTGATAAGCCATTGTTGCGCCCTTGTCAAGCCCTCTTGAATTGAGCTTTTTTGAAATTCTGAAAACACGCTCTGCACTGTTCTTTTCATAGCAGGGGCGGAAAACCTTGGGAAAGCCCGTTTTTGAATTCAGTTCGACCAGATAATCGGCAATTTCTTCGTCTCTGTCAAACATTCCGAAATTTGCGTCGGCGCAGAAGCAGTATTCGATTTTATGCTCCGAAAGCCATTTCAGCTCGCCCTTGACCTTTTCCATCGGGAAAAGACGGAGCTTTTTGTGGTTGCTCCAATCACAGTAGGCGCAGTTATATGGGCATCCTCTGTTGGTTTCTATGATTGTGTCAAACATAAGGTCGGGATTTTTTTCAATAATCGAATCGAAAATTCCGCTCAGGTAGGGCGAGGGATAGTTTTCAACCGAGCCGGGGCAGCGGGCAGGGGTCAGAACCTTGTTCCCGTCATTATCCCTGAACGCTATTCCGCAGCAGTCCGAAAGATTTTCGCCGTTCTTCAAAGCAAGAAGCAGGGCGGCCGTGGTTTCTTCGCCCTCTCCGAGAGTTAAAATATCAATATATTCTTCATCGAGAAATTCCATGCGGTCGGAAACGCTGTGACCGCCGAAAATGATAATACATCCGGGATATTTTTTCTTGACAGCCGCCGCAAGAGCCTTGTTGAATTCAACATTCCAGACATAGGTTGAAAATGCGGCGATATACGGATTATCCATTCCCTCAACAATGTTTTCAATGCTGTCACGGCGAAAAATAATTTCGGGAAAAGCATAATCCTCCGCAATTTCGGGTATGCTTTTGCAGTATGCGGCTATCGTGCCCGTTGCATAGGGCAGATAAACCGATTTGTCAAAGGCAAAGCCTACCTGAACAAAATAAACATTTTTCAAACTGAAACACCTGCTTCGGCGTCAATAAGCCGCCGTTAATTTTCGGGAAAATTCAAAAAGAGAATCAAGCTTTTCATCGGCAACGCCGTTTTCGTCTGTTTCGTCGTTACCGACAAGAATATTCTTGCCTGTTCCCGCATTTTTTCCCGCAAGAACATCGGAAATTTTATTTCCGACCGTGAATGAATTTTTAAGATCAATGCTGATTCCGATTTTTTTAAAATCGCTCACGGCGTTAAGAATCATGCCGGGCTTGGGCTTTCTGCATGAGCATTCAACCCTATATTTTTCGATAACCGCATTTTTATGATGCGGGCAATAATAAAAGCCGTCTGCGATAACCCCTGCTTCTTCCGAAAGGCGTGAATTGATGAAGCCGTGAAGAATATCAACATCTTCGGCGGTGTAATATCCTTTACCGATGCCCGCCTGATTGGTGATAACAACGGCAAGATAACCTTTTTCTTTTATTTCCGCAACCGCCTTTTCGCCGCCGGGAAGGAATCGGAAATCCTCGGCTTTGTAAAGATGACCCGCATCTTCATTGAGCGTTCCGTCACGGTCGAGAAAAACGGCTCGGCGGATCCGCCTTGAAACGAGCTTTTCCTTTTCGGCTTCGGCTTTTCGGTAGTCCTGAGGGATGCCGATGTCGATAAAATAGCCGTCGCTTTCAAAAACGCCGATGCTGAAACTTTTATTTTCAAGAACTCTTTTTTCAAAAGAGAATTTTTCTTCTTCAACGCCGTCAAGGGCGTTCTTTTTTATTAAATACACTCCGCCGTTGATAAGACCGCTTGCGGAGACTCCTTTTTCGCAAAAGCCCGTGAGTTTTCCGCAATCG
>JBJEQC010000107.1:0-4075 GCA_051881555.1 Acutalibacteraceae bacterium | reverse complement strand
TCAGAATGGCTGAATTGTTCAGATTTAATGATTGGTTCAGTAGGGAACGCCGTCCCCGGCGTTCCGAAAAAATAAAAAACGGCTCTGCATTATGCGGGACGGGCAACCCGTCCCCTACGGTCGCCCGACTGAAAACGCACAAAATAATGATAATCCGTATGGTTCGGCATCCCCGACGAACCGATTCGCCAAGGGCGGATATCATTGAAAAAAGCACTTCCGAAGAAGTGCCTTTTTCATGGAGCTACTGGTCGGACTCGAACCGACGGCCTGCGCATTACGAATGCGCTGCTCTACCAACTGAGCCACAGTAGCATATGAAATTGTCCGGCATAAGAGCCGACATTCATTATATATTATTAACGAGAGATTTTCAAGTATTTTTTTTATTATTTTTGATTTTTATGCAATAATTTTCCAAAGTAACAATTTGGAAACAAAAGCTTTACAAATTAGTTAACAATTATTCTCAATCCGCACTTGATTTTGAAGCGAAAATGATATATTCTATTAAATGTAATCCGTCGCCTGTTTCGGCAGACCGTCTTTTTTCGGTGAAACGGCGTTCAGCTTTGGCTTGCGGCGGTTCCGCAAGTACATATTTGGAGGAGAACACATGAAAAGAAATATTATTGCAATTCTTCTTGTCTTTGCGCTGCTTGTCAGCTTTGCGGCTTGCCGAAAGCTTGAAACAGAGTACACCGTTGAGACAAGACCCTATGTTGTTGACAGCAACGGAGTAACCCAGGATGTTCAAAGCATTGTCAATTCCGACGGAGAAACGGAATATTTTTATTATGACGATTCGGGCAACAAAATTACGGTAGATTCAAAGGATGTTGAGGTAGAAACCAAAAAGGTTGCCGTTACTGCGCCGACCACCCTCAGCCCCGAGGCTCAGTCATTGATTGAAGTTTTCAATGACCCCGAAAAATTTGAAGAAATGATTGAAGAGGATGCTACCGAGCCGAAGCTAGAGATGTCTGACGGCATCATCCCCGATGACAAATTCAACAAGATCGACACCGAAATCGGCAGCGACGGCAAGCCCGTCAGAGATGAGGCAAGAGCGGAATACATGGAAATCGTTGAGGGCGAAACCTTCACGATGGATATGGTTATGAAGACCAACACAAACGGTGAAGAAATGGCAATTCCCGTTTTGGCAGTCCGTGACGGAGACAACCTTTTCCTTGAAACCTCAATGCCGGTCAGTGAAAGCAACGGCTCAATGAGGTTCCAGTTCCTTATTCTCGACGGAAAAGCATATATGGTCATTCCGCAGATGAGAGCTTACATGGAGGTCCCCAAGGAGACTATTGATGAAATGGCGTTCGGGGATTTAGTTAACGAAGAGGTTCAGGATAATTCGGAATATGTTGAGAGCGGCGAAGTTAAGATAAACGGCAAAACCTATATCTGCGATGTCTATAAGGCTGAGGACTCAACAGTCAAGTATTATTTCCTTGACGGCGAACTCAAGAGAATTGAGACCATCAGCGGAGAAGATACTGCGATTATGGAAATCAACAGCCTGTCAGCTAAAGCGGATAAGACAAAGCTTGCTTTGCCCAAGGGATATCTTGACCTTGCAACAATTAAAGAATTCAACCTTTCTGAAATCTACGGACAGTAATGTATACGGACAGCATGAATAATAAATGCGCTTTAATCACGGGAGCGTCCGGCGGCATAGGCAGCGAAATTGCGCTGAGGCTCGCAAAAGACGGGTTCAGCATTGCCGCCTGCTACTTCTCGGATGATGAAGGAATAGCCGCACTTTCCGAAAAGCTTTCGCAGGTCGGAGCGGAGTTTAAAATCTATAAAGCCGATGTTTCCGATTTTCAAAAAATGAAAGAAGTGTTTACAGACGCCGCCGAGTGCTTCGGGGGCGTTTCTGTGCTTGTCAATAATGCCGGCATGGCGCAGCAGAAGCTTTTCACGGATATTTCTCAGGAAGAATTTGACAGAATAACCGCAGTCAATTTCAAGGGCGTTTTTAACTGCTGTCAATGCGCCGTTCCGTTTATGGTGAATCAAAAAAGAGGAAAGATAATCAACATTTCATCAATGTGGGGCGTTTACGGTGCTTCCTGTGAAACGGTTTATTCGGCAACCAAGGCGGCGGTTATCGGATTGACAAAAGCGCTGGCAAGAGAGCTTGCGCCGAGCAATATTCAGGTTAACTGCGTTGCGCCCGGAGCAATAGACACAAAGATGAATAATAATCTGACCGAGAGCGAAAAGGCGGATTTTGCCGCCGAAATCCCGATGGGTAGGTTCGGAACGCCCCGTGAAATAGCCGAAGTAGTTTCTTTCCTTGCAGGGAGCGGCTCCGATTATGTCACGGCGCAGGTCATTACCGCTGACGGCGGTCTGACCTGAACAATCCCGTTTCATGGCGGAATAGTCATTTTGCCGAAAAACTGCTTTTCTTTTTAGTTATAGTTTACAATTGATTTAATTGCGGCGATATGATAAAATGTAATATATGATATTTTGTTTGGAGGAAAGAATATGGCAACTTGTCCCAAGTGCGGCAGAAAACTGACTTTGCTTGATTGGCGCCCGAATTGCCCGGGATGCGGAGTCAATCTTATGTATTACGGAATGGAAGAAAGGCTTCTTAAAGAAGCGGATGTCGCCGAAGCCGAGCATGCAAGGCTCCAAAAGAGAATTGACAGGCTCAAGGCTTCATTTATCGGCTCAAAGCTGACTATAATCCGTATCGTTCTTTCAATTCTTCCGATTGCTGCGCTTATGCTCCCGCTTTGCTCGGTTACATACAGCGGCCCGTTTATCGAAGAGACAACCAAAGCGATTAACGCCATCGGGCTTTACAATCTGGTTTCATCTCTCGATTTTGACGCTCTGTTTACCATGATGGGCTCAAACATTCTTGGTTCGAGCTTTATCGGATATTTCGGAGCTGTCGTCTGCATTCTTCTTTCGGCGGTTTTTGTTATCGTCAGCCTTATTATGCTTATGATGGCTTGCTCGCCGAAGGGTAATCCGAGAAACATAACTCTCAATTCAATCGCAATCGTTCTTTCGGTTGCAGCGGTTGTTTTTTACAGCAAGTTTATCGGCGGCATTTCCGCCGTTTTCCCCGAGTTCATCAAAGGCTCGATTGGATACGGAGCATATGTTTATATCGGCACGCTTGTTTTGCTGCTCGGCATCAACTGCATTATTGCCGTTAAGGGCGTTAATGTTAAATATAAGCAGTGCTTTGTTGGCGGACTTCCCTATGAGGAATACATGGACCTCGTTGAGAAAAAGACCGATATAGAAGAAATCCACGCAAAGATGGCTGTTGCGCTTGAAGCAAAGGCGGCAGAAGAAGAAAAGAAAAAGGCCGAAGAGAAAGCCGAAAAAGAAAAAGCCGAGAAAGAAAAGGCTGAAAAAGAAGAAGCAACAAAATAATTTCAATAAACAGTTTAAGCCTGAGAAGATTCGAGTTCTTCTCAGGCTTTTTTTCATTGACAGTTTATACGATAAACTTTGCTGTTGATTTTGAAAAGCGGCTCATTTATAATGGAATAAACAAAACCTGAACGGAGTGGAACAATGAAATTTTCAAACAGCTTTATTTCTGCAACATATAAATACACAACTTATACCGAGCATATTCCCGCACCGCTTTTGAGAAAAGAGTTCAGCGTTGAAAAGCCCCTCAATTCCGCCTGCCTGACAATTTCGGGATTGGGCTTTTACAAGCTTTTCATTAACGGCACGGAGATAACCAAGGGACTACTTGCACCCTATATTTCTAACCCCGACCACATTGTTTATTTTGATGAATATGATATTAAACCTCTGCTGAAAGAGGGCAAAAATGCCATCGGTGTAATTCTCGGTAACGGTATGCAGAATGCACCCGGCGGCAGAATATGGGATTTTGACAAAGCTCCGTGGCGTTCTGCACCAAAGCTTGCGCTGACGCTCGAAGCCGAATATTCCGACGGCGAAAAAATTGAATTTGAAGCTGACGAAAGCTTCAGAGTGTCCGAATCGCCGATATGGTTTGACGATTTGAGAAGCGGCGTTTTCTATGACGCAACCAAGGAACAGC
>JBJEQC010000106.1:0-4092 GCA_051881555.1 Acutalibacteraceae bacterium | reverse complement strand
GACATTTAATAAAATGATTGAAATTGCGCTGGAGGCGGCAGAATGAACAACTCGGATTTAATAAAATCAGCCGTTATTGCCCGCAAAAAGTCTTATTCTCCTTACTCGGGCTTTTCGGTAGGTGCGGCTTTGCTTTGCGCTGACGGAACCGTATTTACGGGATGTAATATTGAAAATTCCGCTTTTTCTCCGACCGTTTGTGCCGAAAGAACAGCATTTTTCAAAGCGGTTTCCGACGGAAAGCGTGATTTTGTTAAAATTGCTGTTGTCGGCGGTGCGTCCGAGCTTGAAATTCCCGATTATCATTGTCCTCCCTGCGGAGTGTGCAGGCAGGTTATGAAAGAATTCTGCAATCCGGATTTTGAGATTATCATGGCAAAAACCCCCGATGATTATAGATCAATGAAGCTTTCGGAGCTTCTCCCCGCAAGCTTTGATAAGCGTGAGGTATGATAATGAATATTAAAGATATCATCAGAAAAAAAAGAGACGGTTTTGAGCTTTCAAAGGATGAAATTGAATTCTTTGCGTTTTCCGCAGCTGATGAAAGCATTACCGATTATCAGATCTCCGCTTTGCTAATGGCTATTTATCTTAACGGCATGACTGACAAAGAAATGCTCGAATTGACCGACGCCATGGCTCGTTCGGGTGATATTGCCGATTTATCCGACATCAGCGGCATAAAAGCCGACAAACATTCAACGGGCGGAGTCGGCGATAAAACCTCTCTTATCGTTGCTCCGATTGTCAGCTCCTGCGGAGTTAAAATTGCCAAAATGAGCGGAAGAGGTCTCGGCCATACCGGCGGAACGGTTGATAAGCTTGAATCAATTCCGGGGTTCAGAACATCTCTTTCAACTGAAGAATTTACCGCAATAGCCGAAAAATGCGGACTTTGCATTGCGGGGCAGTCAGGCAGACTTTGTCCTGCCGATAAAAAGCTTTATGCTCTGCGTGATGCAACCGAAACCGTTGAGAGCCTGCCGCTGATTGCTTCAAGCATAATGAGCAAAAAGCTTGCAGGCGGCGCAGACTGCATTGTTCTTGATGTTAAATGCGGAAGCGGAGCGTTTATGAAAACGGCAGACTCAGCCCGTGAGCTTGCCGACAAAATGGTTAAAATCGGCAGGGGAGCAGGCAAAAAAATTGCTGCATTGATTACTGATATGGATTCTCCGCTCGGAAATTGCATAGGCAATTCTCTTGAAGTATGGGAAGCAGTACAAACGCTGAAAGGAAAAGGACCTGATGATTTAACCGAGCTTTGCATCATTCTTTCTGCAAAGATTCTTGAGCTTGCAGGCTTCGGGAGCAACGGTGACTGCCGAAAAGCGGCACGGTCTGCGATTGAAAGCGGTTCAGCTTTGAAGAAGCTTGCGGAATCGGTTGCGTTGCAGGGTGGAAATCCCGAATATATATTTAATCCCGATTTACTTGCGAAAGCGGCGCATCGTCGTGAGATTTTTGCAAGGGAGAGCGGATTTATTGAGCATATGGATGCCCGCAAAGTCGGCTCTGCATGTGCCATGCTCGGAGCGGGCAGGCAGAAAAAGGAAGACAGCATAGATTACGGCGCAGGAATAGTATTGAACAGAAAAACAGGCGACAGAGTTAAAAAAGGTGAAAAAATCGCCGAAATGTATTCGTCAGACGAATCACTGTTTGAGGATGCAATGTTACAGTTTGAAGAATCTGTAACGATATCTGACTCAAAACCTGATAAAAAAACTATTCTTCTTGATATTATTGAGTGATTTTGCACAATTTTTATATAATATTTTTGGCTTGCTATTTATAACTATATTGTGTTATAATTTACCACAATGAAATCACAGTAAGGAGACATCACACATGGGAAAATTAAATCAAATCGACAAAGCCGCCGAGGGCAAAGGCTCTTTTATTGTTACTCTTTGGCAGTTTGTTAAGTTTATTTTCGTAAGTCTTGGCGCATTTGTTATCCAGACGGTTTTGCCTATTATTATTCAGCTTTTTATGTCCGATAGTTTTATTAATCAGGGGTATGCGTTTTTTGTTTTTGCATCGGCAGGCGGAGAAGGTAATGGACTCGGCTTCTTTATTGCTTCAACGGCAAGTAACATTATCGCTCAGATAGTTTCTTTCTTTATAAACAGAGATAAAACCTTCAATTCAAGTGCAAATGTTGCTGTTACGCTTCCCATTTACATAGTATTTACAATTGCACTTATCTGCTTCTCTGCTTGGCTTGCCCCCACATTCCAGGGATTCCTTGTAAGCAAAGGTGTTGCCGAGGAGCTCTCAACATTTATTTCAAATGCTCTCTGCGGAGCAATTCAGTTCTTCCTCTATTTCCCGGTTGACAAGATCCTTTTCCACAAGAAAAAAGAAGAAAAAGCTAACTGATTTTAGTAATAATCCGATAATTATGAAAGACGGTATGCCGACAAAAACGGCACGCCGTCTTTCTTTTCGGCAATAATAAAAATTTTTTTAAAAATTGTGGTCAAAACTATTGCAAAACACAATATGTTGTGTTATTATATGCGTGCACACTCAAAATAATGATGCAGAAAGAAAAATTGATTATGAATATTCAAGGCTTTCAAAAATTAACTTTGCTTGATTTCCCGGGAAAAATGGCATGCACGGTATTTACTGCCGGCTGTAATCTCCGATGTCCTTTCTGCCACAATTCAAGGTTGGTTATTGATCCCGAAAAAACAAGCGAATATTCCGTTGATGAAATTTTAACTTATCTGAAAAAAAGACAAGGCATTCTTGACGGAGTTGCTGTTACCGGCGGCGAGCCTCTTCTTCAGCCGGATATTGACGAATTCATTATTAAAGTCAGAGAACTTGGTTTTGCCGTCAAGCTTGACACTAACGGAACTTTTCCCGACAGATTAAAAGATTTGGTCGGGCGAGGGCTTCTTGATTATGTTGCAATGGATGTCAAGAACTCGCCATCAGGCTACCCCGAAACCGTCGGCATCGGCGGCTATGATATTTCCAAAATTCAGGAAAGCATAAGCTTTCTTCTTGAGAATAAAGTTGATTATGAGTTCAGAACAACCGTTGTCAGAGAATTTCACAGCATTTTTGAAATTGACGGCATTGGTAAGATGATTAAAGGCGCAAAACGCCATTATTTACAGGCGTTTGTTGATTCGGGCGAGCTTATCGGTTTTGACCTTTCCGCCGTTCCGAAAGATGAAATGCTTGAAATGCAGAAAATCATGCTGAAATATGTTGATTCCTGCGAAATTCGCGGCGTTTGAAAAATTGCCCAAAAATAAGCATATATATAGTGCATGTTTCACAAACTTTTCGTTATTAACACAATATGTTGTGAAAAGCATTGACATTGCATCGATAATTTGATAATATTCTAAACGTTGCGAATTAATTTTTATGATATTATTGAGAGATATAGAAAGAAAGGAAAATGTTCATGTATCAGGTTGTTAAAAGGGACGGAAAAATTGCCGAATTTGATATCAGCAAAATTGCTGAAGCCATCAAAAAGGCTTTTGAGTCTCAGGAAAAGCAGTATCACCCCTCAACGATTGATTTTCTTGCGCTTAAAGTAACTGCGGATTTTGAGCCTAAAATTGAAAATTCGCTTATTGCTGTTGAGGATATTCAGGACAGCGTTGAGCATGTCCTCATTCAGGCGGGTTATGCCGATATTGCAAAGGCATATATTCTTTACCGCAGACAGCGTGAGAAGCTCCGCAACCTCAAATCAACAATCCTTGACTATAAAGAGCTTGTTAACAGCTATGTTAATGTTACCGACTGGCGAGTTAAAGAGAATTCAACCGTAACCTATTCCGTAGGCGGTCTTATTCTCAGCAACTCAGGCGCTATTACCGCTAACTATTGGCTTTCCGAAATCTATGACGATGAAATTGCAAATGCTCACAGAAACGGCGATATTCATCTCCATGACCTTTCAATGCTCACCGGCTACTGCGCCGGCTGGTCTCTTAAACAGCTTATTCAGGAAGGCCTTGGCGGAGTTACGGGCAAAATAACTTCTGCTCCCGCAAGCCATCTTGCAACTCTTTGCAACCAGATGGTTAACTTCCTCGGAATCATGCAGAA
>JBJEQC010000105.1:0-4128 GCA_051881555.1 Acutalibacteraceae bacterium | reverse complement strand
AGAGGCTTTGCGCCCAGGGGAGTTATCATGTCGCCCTTGCCGTGGAAATTAAGCCCTGCGGCGGCGTCTCTGAACTGCTCCATGCCGAGAAGCTGTGCCATAACGGCAGGCTCGGCAATGACGGTGTTCAGCTCATAGGGGTCAAAGCCGTTCCAGAAATTGACAAGGTCGGAATATGCAAGCGTTCCGGGAGCGGCGCAGTTGACAACCTCGGCGGCGTTGCCGTTGCCGTCTCCGTTTTCAAGCACATCGATTGCATCCTTGAGCAGGGTTCTTGCAATGTATGCGCCTATCTGCCTGAGAGTGACGGTGAAAAGGTCAAGGCGCTGAAATCTGATGGCTTCGTAGGAAGCGACAAGGCTTCTGCCTCTCTTTCTGAGCTTTACGAGATTTTCCTTTGTGCGGATGCTTGTTTCGGGGATGAATGCGCCCTCGCTGACAACCTTAAGCTCCTTTTCATCCTCGGTGGGAACGGAGCTTATCGAGCGGTAATCCATGCCGTCAATAACGGTTGTTGACGCGACGATTCCGGGCAGAATATCCGCCTGTTCAAGACCCTGCCTGACGGCTCTTGAAACATATTCGGGGAACAGCACGGCGCTGTCCGATGTCTTGAAAAATTTGTCCACAACATCGCTTGCGGAGCCGCCGACTCTGATGCCGAAGCGTTTGAGCTGACGCTGGTATGCGTCAAGTCCTTCGAGGGAAGTGCCCTTGTAATTCTCGTTGGGGTCAAGGCTTTCGAGAGCCTTTGTGAAATTGCCCGAGGCGTAAAGCCCCTTTTCAAGCTTTATGTTATCATAATTTGACATATTGTTTTCTCCTTTCGGTTACATAATAAATGTTACGGTTCCTGCGCTTTCGTCAACCGCAACAACAAGATATTCTCTGCCGCTCTCGGACGCTTTAACGCCCGAGCCGTCGGAGACGAGAGCCGAATAGCCGACTTCGGGAGCGGAGCCGCCGTAATTCGCCGTCACCGCTCCGCAGAGCTGAACGGCGGCGTAGCCCGAGCCGCAGTCAACCGCAAAGCCGCAGAAGATGTCGCCGTCAGAGCAGGCGGAAACCGTGCCCGAACCGCTCATTTTAACAGCGCCGCCTTTCGCAACGCCGTTTTCCGCCTTGAATGTAATAATGTTTTCGTTGAATCCTTTGAATGATACTGACATTTTAAAAGTCCTCCTTAAATTTTGTATTCCGAATTTTCATTTTCGCCGTCCGATTCCGTGGCGGCAAGCTGCCTTGCAACGGGCAGGTTTTTGCGGGCGTTTGCAAGAAATGCGTTTCTCATTTCTTTGAGAGAGCTGAGCGGCAGAGAATCGCATATTTCGCCGAGCAGAGAGCTTTTGATTTCGGGCAGAACCGTGCAAGCACAGCGGATAATATCCGATTTCAGCTCGTTTTTGTATTCGTCTGCCCATTCCGCAAGCTTCTCCGTCCCGTTTTCGGCGCCGAAGCTGAACGATTTGATAACCCCCGCATTTTTCTGAGCGGGAACGGCGACAAACGACCATTCATATGCGTCGGCAGGGTCTGAAAGCAGATAACAGCAGAGCTTACCGCCGTAGGTTTTGCCCTTTTGGTGCTCACAGCCCTCGGTTTTAATGTTTCTGCCGCAGATTGAACAGCTTATGTCTCTGACCGAACAGCCCACGCTGGTTTCTTTCTTGATTCCCGCATCGATTTCGGCAATCAGATCTTTATTTTTTTCGGTTCTGACCATATAAGCCTTTGCACGGATACAGGTGTAATCCTCGCCGTCCGAGGTCTTGCGGCTTTTATCCGTGACGACCTCGGCTGAATAGATTCTTGCCGTCTGATCCTTGCTTTTCATGTTGTGATCGAATATTCCCGTTTTGCCGACAAAAAGCTTTGCAAGCGAATTGAGCGCCGAAACGGTGAATTTTTCGTTGTCTCTGTCGATTTCGTTGTCGCAGAGAATGAGCGAAAATGTATAAAGCTCGTTTGCCGAGAGCTTTTTTCTTGCGAACTGCCCGATGAGTTCAAGCTCGTTTTCGGGCAAGGTGTTGTTTTCATTGGTTTTCGTAATTATTCCCCTTTCATTAATTTTTCCGCCTGTGCACGGTAGAGCATCGCCTTGCTCTGCTCAACCTCGTCCTGAAGCGTGATATCGTTCCAGACTACTTCTGCATTACAGCAGAAGCCCGAGCTTCTGAGAAAAACCGTGCAGATTTTTTCGATTACGGGGCTGAGAATGCGGCGGTATGCCTCAAGCTCGCTCGTCAGAGCGTCTGCCTGCTGAGACGACATTCTCTCCGTGCTTGACCATGAAAGGCCGAGCATAAAGGGCGGAAGCCCCGTTTTTGCAACGATTTGTTCGAGTATCTGACGAACGGGCACCTCGCTGTCAAGAATCTGATTGTCTGCACCGATGACCTTAATCTGAACATCACCGACGGCAACAAAATCCCTGATTTCCGAGCCGCTTTTCATCGCCTCGCTCCATTCACGGGCAACCTGCATCGCCCTGTCCTTGGCGTAGGCTCTGTCAACCGTGTCGTTTTTCGGGTTGTAGGTGACGGCAAATCTCAGGTTGCCGACCCTCTCCCAATTTGCGCCGATGCTTTCAAAGATTCTGATAAGCACGGAGCTGACAAACGGCAGACCCTTGAGCATTGAACAGCCCGTGAGCGAACCCGGTTCGGGGTTCAGAACGCTCAGAAGGCACATTTCCTGCCTCGGAGCTTTTCTGAGTTCCGCTCCGTTACGGATATAAATATCAATGTCAAAGCCGTTTTGACTGCGTTTGAGTTCAATGCCGTCGAGCGGCGCATTGAACAGCGCCCTCGGATTGCCCTCGGAGTCCGTGACTATTTCGCCCAAAGCCGTTCCGCAGGTCAGAAGCTGTTCAAAATAGCTTGAAATAAAAGCCGACAGCCCCTGACGGTTGCCGCCCACGGGAACATTACGAACGAATGAATCAAGCTCTGCCTGCGCCGCAGGGTCTGAGCATTTCACCTCAAAACCACCCGTCAGGCGGACTATCTTGAAAATTGCCGCATCAATGACGGGAACTGCCTCTCTCAGGGCATAATAAAGCTTGGTCTGAGGTGCGCCGAGCGGCACATAGCCGTCAAGAATCCCGAAAGCCCGTCGGCTCTGCGGCTGAGTTACGGGAGCGGAAATTCTTGAATTGCTTTTTTTCTTAAATAATCCCATTTTTTAATCACCCCCTTAATTTCTTTTTGCGGCAACGGCAAAAAATCCGCCGCCGTCATCCCGTGCAAGCACGGTCGAAACAAAATAACGGATATCGTCCATTGCGTGGTCGTTTTCTTTTCTGACCGAATCCTTTGCGGAGTTTTCCTCCCAGCGGTAAAGCCCGAATTCACGGATAGAAGCCCTGCATTCGGGGGAAAACAGAACAGAGCCGTCTTTCAGGCAGTCCGAAACCCGCCTGATGCCGTCAATGACATCGTTCTTTGCGGGAATTACTCTGAAAACGCCGTCACGGCGTATACATTCAATGAAGCTTGCCGCCGACGGGTCAACGATTACCGCTTCGATTTTCAGACCGTCCGCAAGCTCCAGGAGCGAAGCGTAATGCTCGCTGTCCGTTTTCTGCCTGCCCTCGGTGCGTGAATCAAAGTAGTATTCCCTGATTCTGAACCACTTTCCGCCGCTTTTGCCCCAAAGCCCGAACGAGGAGGGGTTCACCGTTCCGTAATCGCAGGAAATATAGTATTTTTCAAAGCTGTCGGGCGGTTGAACGACATGCTTTGCCGGCGAAAACATCGGATAAACACAGCCCTGAGCCGCCACCCATTTGCCGAGAACGAACCGTTCATAGAATGCGCCCGAATAGAGCCGTTCATAGCGGCGGATTATCGACGGGGTCAGCGACGGATTGTCTTTCATCGTGAAATGGAGATAGAGACAGTTTTTTTCATCGCATTTTTTAATCCATTCCTCGTGAAACCAATGCATCGGATGCTCGGGGTTGCAGTTGAACCACAGCTTTGAGCCTTCAACGGAGCATCGTGCAAGAGCCTGCTCAACGAATGAGCGGGGCATGAGCGTTACCTCGTCGAGAAGCACGCCCGCAAGAGTCATGCCCTGAATCAGCGCCGCCGAGCCTTCATCCTTGCCGCCGAAAAGATAAAATCG
>JBJEQC010000104.1:0-4159 GCA_051881555.1 Acutalibacteraceae bacterium | reverse complement strand
CTGAGGATTGGCAAGGTGCGGATAAAATGAATTGCGGTCGGGATAAAAAATTTCAAAAAACTCTTGACATTTCGGGGGATATGTTATAAAATAACTTGCACAATAAAGCAGAGCAGGTTTGCTCTCACCTTCCGGGGAAAGTCCTGAGTCGGTCAATAGCTTCTTTTTTAAGGCGGGCGTATGCCCGATAAAAGCGTTGATTTCAGCGAGGTCAGGATATTCCTGCCCTCGCTTTTTAATTTATTTTTTGGAGGTGCTTCAACATCAGCAGCAAAGAACAGCAAATCAATGAGGAAATCCGTGACCGTGAGATCAGAGTTATTTCCGACAGCGGCGAGCAGCTCGGCATCATGTCCGCAGACGAGGCGCTCAAGATTGCAGAATCAAGAAATCTTGACCTTGTTAAAATTGCGCCCATGGCAAAGCCTCCCGTTTGCAAAATAATGGACTACGGCAAGTTCCGATTTGAAAAGGCAAAAAAAGAGAAAGAAGCAAGGAAAAACCAGAAAACAATTGAGATTAAAGAAATCAGACTTTCTCTTAATATCGATACGCATGATTTTGAAACAAAAATCAACCATGCCCGTAAGTTTATTGCGGCAGGCAACAAAGTCAAGGTTTCCATTCGCTTCAGAGGCCGTGAAATGGCTCATCCCGAGCTTGGCTTAACAACCATGAAGCGTGCGGCGGAGGCCTGTGAGGATTGCGCCGTCGTTGAAAAACCCGCAAAGCTTGAAGGCAGGCAGATGCTGATGTTCCTGGCTCCGAAAAGCACAAAATAACACAGTCTTATATTACCAAGGAGGAAATAACCATGCCTAAGATTAAAACTCACAGCGGCGCAAAAAAGCGCTTCAAGATCTCAAAGGGCGGCAAGCCCATCCGTGCACATGCTTATAAGTCACACATTCTTAATAAGAAGAGCACAAAGCGCAAGAGAAATCTTCGCAAGACCGCTGTTGCCGATGTTACCAACTGCAAGCAGATCAAGCGTCTTGTTCCTTATAAATAATACAGGATTTGCAAACAACTATCAGATTAACGGAGGATATAAAAAATGGCTCGTATTAAAGGCGCTATAATGACTCGCAAGAGAAGAAATAAGGTACTCAAGCTCGCAAAGGGCTACTACGGCTCAAAGAGCAAGCTTTTCAAGACCGCCAAGCAGGCAGTTATGAAGAGCGGCAACTATGCATATATCGGCAGAAAGCAGAAGAAGCGTGACTTCAGACGCCTCTGGATCACCCGTATTTCCGCCGCTTGCAAGATGAACGGAATGAACTATTCAACCTTCATCAACGGCCTCAAGAAAGCAGACATCACCCTTAACAGAAAGATGCTTGCCGAGATCGCCGTTGCAGATCCCGCAGCATTCACCGCTCTTACCGAAAAAGCTAAGGCGGCTCTTAACTGATTAAAGAGTTAAAGTTAGTCAGAGATGTGGCATATTACTATGTTACATCTCTGATTATTTCTTATTTTCTTTTTCGGCTTTGAAATCTGCCGGAAAATATCGGGCGGATTTTCAAAAAATATAACTATATAAAGGTATCAAATAAAGGGTAATCGGAATGGAAAAGATAACCTCCCGAACGAACGATAAAATTAAATATGCCGTCCGTCTTGGAGAAAGCGCTTCACTGCGTAAAGAATCAGGGGAATTCTTTCTCGAGGGCGCACGGCTTTGCTCCGACGCCGCATTAACGGGCATTGAGATAAGGCAGGCGTTTTTTACGGGCAAGGCACTTTGGAAATACGCCGATTATGTTGATAACATCGTCAAAAGCTGCGGCATATGCTATGAGATAAGCGCAGAGGTTTCCCAAAAGCTTGCGGGAACCGAAAAATCGCAGGGAGTTTTTTGCATCTGCGCCGAAAGACTGCACGACGGCGGCGGAAGTCTTGACCCGAACGGCAAATATCTTGCGCTTGAGAATTTGCAGGACCCTGCCAATCTCGGGGCAATATGCCGAAGTGCAGAGGCTCTCGGGCTTGACGGGCTGATAGTCGGCGGGGGCTGTGATATCTATAACCCCAAGGCTCTCAGAGCCGCCATGGGTTCGTCGCTCAGGCTCAACATAATTTCCGCTCCCGCTCTTGACGGGCTGATTGAAAAGGCAAATTCAATGGGTATGCTGACCCTCGCTTCCGTTCCGAGAAGCACGGCGGTCGATATCCGGAAAGTCAGCATGGACGGCGGAGTGATTTGCTGCGTAGGCAACGAGGGTTCGGGTCTTTCGGAGCAGGTAATTGAAAAATGCAGAATGCAGGTTGTTATTCCGATGAACGGCAGAGCGGAGTCTTTCAATGCCGCCGCCGCTGCCGCCATACTTGCATGGGAGCTGAAAAGATGAACGGAAACACCAAGTATTGGGTATGGCTGTCTCTGGCTTTGGGCGCCGGGGCTAAGGTTGACGAGATACTGTCCGCCTATCCCGACCCGTCAAAGCTTTTTGAGGAGGAAACAGCCGACAGAATCATTTCGGGAGTTTTCACACGCAGGCAGATTGAAAAGCTTGAAGCTCTGAAGCTTTCCGACGCAGAAACCGCCGTTGCGGTCTGCAAAAAGAACGGCTGGAGCGTTGTAACCCCCGAGGATTCCGATTATCCCGCAGGGCTTCGCAAGCTTCCCGACATGCCGCTTGTGCTTTATGTTGACGGAAGGCTTGACTGCCTTAAAGGAAAGGTTATAATCGGGGTTGTCGGAACACGCAAGCCCTGCCACGAAAGCACCGTTATAGCCCGCAGGATAAGCGGCGACCTTGCTAAGGCAGGGGCGGTTGTGGTCAGCGGAGGGGCGCTCGGAATTGACAGCTCCGCCCATGAGGGAGCGATTGAAGCGGGAGGGAAAACCGTATGCGTTATGGGCTGCGGTCTCGGAGTGAATTATCTGATGTCAAACGAAGCCATGCGCCGCAGTATCAGAGAAAACGGGGCGGTAATCAGCGAATTCCCGCCGCTGAGTCAGGCTTCAAGAGTGACTTTCCCGATAAGAAACAGAATTATTTCAGGGCTGAGCCACGGAGTTCTCGTTGTTGAAGCGGGAGTTAAAAGCGGCTCGCTGATAACGGCAAGATGCGCCGCCGAGCAGGGCAGAGAGGTTTTTGCGATTCCCGGCAGTGTGCTGACAACGGCTTATTCGGGGGCTAACAATCTGATAAGAGACGGAGCAAAGTCCGTTTCCTGCGCCGAGGATATTCTCAAGCCGTATGCGGAAATGTATCCCGACAGGCTGAGGCTTGACGTAATAGACCGTTCCCCGATAAAAACCGAGAAAAAAGCCGAAACGGAAAAAATTTACAAAACAGTAAAAAAAGAAATAAAAGCAGGGCTTGACCCGAACGCACGGGCGGTCTATAATCTTTTCGGGGATGAACCGCTTCACCCCGACGAAATCTGCGCAGAAAGCGGTTTGCCGCTCGCAAAGGTCATTTCGGCGCTCATGCAGCTTGAAATGGCGGATCTAATAAAACAGACCGACGGCAAAAACTATATTTTAAACGATTAAAAAACGGGAGATAGATCAATGTCAAAACTTGTTATAGTTGAGTCACCGGCAAAGGCGAACACAATTCAGAAGTATCTGGGCAAGGGCTACGATGTTGTTGCATCAAAGGGACATATCAGAGATTTGCCTGCGGCAAAGCTCAGCGTTGATGTCAAAAACAATTTTGCGCCGAAATATGCGCTTATCAAAGGCAAAGAAAAGCTCGTCAAGGAGCTTAAAGAGAAGGTTGAAGCAAGCGACGCCGTTTATCTCGCCGCCGACCCCGACCGTGAGGGAGAAGCGATTTCATGGCATCTTGCAACGGTTCTCGGCCTTGACCTTAACAAACCGAACCGTGTCACATTCAACGAAATAACCAAAACGGGCATTGCAAACGGCATGGCGAACCCCAAAAAGGTTAACCTTGACCTTGTCAACGCTCAGCAGGCCCGCCGTGTGCTTGACCGCCTTGTCGGCTACAGGCTCAGCCCCTTTGTATCGCAGAAAATCAGAAGAGGACTTTCGGCAGGCAGAGTTCAGAGCGTTGCGGTCAGACTCATTGTTGACCGTGAGGAAGAAATAAACGCCTTCAAGCCCGAGGAATATTGGATTATCGAAGCAAAGCTTGCAACGGCACAGCGCAGAATCCTCAACGCCGCCCTCTATTCCGAC
>JBJEQC010000103.1:0-18210 GCA_051881555.1 Acutalibacteraceae bacterium | reverse complement strand
TTTATGTTGACTTTTCGTGATATATGTGTATAATAATTTAAGAGTTATTCTCAAATTCGGAGGTAATTTGATAATGAGAGTTTACAATACTCAGCAGAAGAAAACGCTCATTGATTTTTTGCAGACAAATTCCGCAAAGGCGTTCACGATTGAGGAAATCATCGAATCAATCGGTTCTGGCGTTATCAGCCCGAGCACCGCATACAGGCTTATGACAAAGCTCGTTGAGGACGGACTTGTTCACCGCTCGGTCAAAGGCAACAGCCGCAGCTTTGTTTATCAGTTCATCAGCAACGAAAAATGCGAGGGGCATCTTCATATGAAATGCACCGATTGCGGTAAAGTGTATCACCTTGACAGCGGCACAACTTCCATAATCAAAAACGACATAAAAAACAGCACGAGCTTTGAAATCGACAGCCACACCGTTTTGCTCGGCAAATGCAATTCATGCAAAAAATGAGGGCTTCCCGGAGGAAATATAAATGAAAAGAATTATCTGTATATTTGTTTCTTTGCTGATTTTGCTCTGCACCTTTGCTTCATGCTCGGGAAAAGCAGAGGAACAGCATAAACTCAGCATCGTCTGCACTACCTTTCCGCAGTATGATTTTCTCAAAAACATTTTAGGCTCCGAGGAGGGGCTGACCCTGCTCATTGACGACGGAGCGGATTTGCACAGCTACGAGCCTTCCGCTCAGGATATTATTAAAATCGGTTCAGCTGACCTTTTTGTTTATATCGGCGGCAACTCCGACGAATGGGTTGAAAGCGCACTCAAATCGGCAAACAATCCCGAGCTGAAAACGCTTGCTCTGATGGACACCGTTGCTACGCTTGAAGAAGAATATGTTGCAGGCATGGAACCCGAGGAGGAGGAACACCATGAGTCTCACTCCGGCAGCCACGCCGAGGAGGACGAGCATATCTGGCTTTCGGTCAGAAATGCCGAAAAAATGACCTCCGCTCTCTGCGACGCAGTTTGCGGCATTGACCCCGAAAATGCGGAAAAATACAAGGCGAACGCCGATTCATATAAATCCAAACTCAGCGAGCTTGATAATAGTTTCTCGGCGGCGGTTGACGGCGCAAAGAGAACAACTCTGCTTTTTGCCGACCGTTTTCCGTTCAGATATCTGACGGAGGATTACGGGCTGTCATATTATGCGGCGTTTGCGGGCTGTTCATCGGAGAGCGAGGCAAGCTTCAAGACAATGGCTTTCCTCATTGACAAAACAAAGGAGCTTTCGCTCCCCGTCGTGCTGACTATTGACGGCTCCGACGGCTCGATTGCCAAAACCGTGTGCGACGCAACGGGCGCAAAAACTGCTGAACTCAACTCTTGCCAATCGGTAACGGCAAAGGATATTGAAAACGGCGTTAATTATCTTGACATTATGAAAAACAATTTTGAAGTTATATTGGAGGCTCTTAACTGATGGCGCTGATAACCGTTAGCAATGCTTCGCTCGGATATGAGGGAAAAGCGATAGTTTCAGATATTAATTTCAGCGTGTCCGAGGGCGACTACCTTTGCATTGTCGGCGAAAACGGCTCGGGCAAAAGCACCCTTATGAAAACATTGCTCGGTCAGAAAAATGTTATTTCGGGCAATATCGATTTTTCTGACGGACTAAAGCAGAATGAAATAGGATATCTGCCTCAGCAGACCGAGATTCAGAAGGATTTCCCCGCCTCGGTGAAAGAAATCGTGCTTTCAGGCTGTCTCAACAGAAGCGGATTCAGACCGTTTTATTCAAAATCTCAAAAAGAGACTGCGGCGCGGAACATGGAAAAGCTCGGAATCACCGACCTTTCGGACAAATGCTACAGAGAGCTTTCGGGCGGTCAGCAGCAGAGGGTTCTGCTCGCAAGAGCGCTCTGCGCCGCTGAGAAGCTGCTTGTTCTTGACGAACCCGTGGCAGGCCTTGACCCTATGGTTACAAAGAGTCTTTATTCTTTGATAGAAGAAATCAACAAGTCGGGAATGACCGTAATCATGGTTTCGCATGACATGGATGCGGCGGTTGAATACGCTTCTCACATTCTGCATATCGGCCATAAACCGCTGTTTTTCGGCAAAAAAGAAGATTATGTTAAAAGCGATGTTTATATTCGCTTTTCCGAGGGAGGTAAGGCGCAATGAATATGTTATCCTCCGTCGGGCAATACATGAGCTACCCGTTTGTGCGCTATGCGCTGATTGCAGGCGTACTGATATCGCTCTGCGCCGCTCTGCTCGGGGTCAGCCTTGTGCTTAAAAGATATTCGATGATTGGCGACGGGCTGTCGCATGTGGCTTTCGGTGCGCTTGCGATTGCAACGGTCTGCGGATTTGCGCCGATGACCGTCACTCTGCCCGTCACAATTGCCGCCGCAGTAATCATTCTCGGCGTTAACGGCAAATCAAAAATCAAGGGCGACGCCGCTATTGCAATGATTTCGGTCGGTGCGCTCGCTCTCGGCTATCTTCTGCTCAATATTTTTTCCGCTTCAACAAATATCAGCGGCGATGTCTGCTCAACGCTTTTTGGCTCAACCTCGATTCTGACTCTCTCAAAGACAGATATTTACCTCTGCCTTGGGCTTACGGCGGTTGTGCTTCTCGTTTTTATTCTTTTTTATCACAAGATCTTTGCCGTAACCTTTGATGAGGACTTTGCGGCGGCAACGGGAATCAGAACTCAGGCTTATAACATTGTTATCGCCGTTGTTACCGCCGTTGTCATCGTGCTTGCGATGAACCTTGTCGGCGCTCTGCTGATATCTGCGCTGATAATCTTCCCCGCCCTTTCGGCAATGAGGGTTTTCAAGAGCTTCCGTTCGGTCATTATCAGCTCGGCGGTTATCTCCGTAATCTGCGCAGTTCTCGGAATCTTTGCGGCAATCATTTTCGGAACGCCCGTCGGTTCAACGGTTGTTGCGGCTGATATTGCGGCATTCATCATCTGCGCCGCCGTCGGAAAAATTGCCAAAAAATAATATACCGCAATTAAAAAACGCCAAAGGAGAGGATATCCGTGTCAAAAATGTCATTCACCCGTCTGCTTGTTGCCGTGCTTATGTCCGGCTACTATCTTTTCAATTACGCCTTCAACAACTATGCCTACCCTGCTTACAGCACCTCGGGCGCATATCTTTTCTGCTATTTTGTGGGCAACGAGCCGCAGGAGCAGAGAATTCACCTTGCAGTCAGCACGGACGGCTATCATTTCAAGGCTCTCAACGGAAACAATCCCGTTATTGAGCAAAAGTTTGGCACAGGCTGTGTGCGTGACCCTTATATTCTCAAAGGCAATGACGAAAACGGCAAACCCTGCTATTTCATCATCGCAACCGATATGAACGCCCTTGACGGCTGGACCTCAAATCATTGCCTGATAACCTGGAAATCCTATGACCTTATCAATTGGATTGATGAAACGGTTATTGATATCCGCAATTTTGAGGGCTTTGAAAACACAAACAGAGCGTGGGCGCCTCAGGCAATCTGGGATGAAAATGCAGGAATGTATATGGTTTATTGGGCAAATTCAACGGTTGAAAACGACTGTGCGGGGCATTACTACGCCTACACAAAGGATTTCAAAACCTTTGAAACAGAGCCGAAGGTTCTTTTCGGCAGATGGAATGAACCTGACCCCGAAACGGGCGAAACCCGCAATATTCAGTGCATTGACGGAGATATAGTTTATAATGACATGGACGGTTATTACTATCTTTATTTCAAAGAGGATTTAACTCAGAAGATAGCCTATGTTAAGTCAAAGAATTTGACGGGACCTTACAACACGGATTATACCGTCTGCTCGCTTAATTATTGGGGCGTTGAGGGCAGTTCCATGTACAGAATAACGGGCACAAACGCCTGGATGATGATTATGGATGAATACGGCGAAGGCTCTTTCTTCGCTCAGATGACAAGAGATTTCAAAAATTTCAGGCAGGTTCAGCGTTCCTCATACGCCATTGATCATCTCAGCCCCCGCCACGGTTCGGTTACGGCGATTTCGGAGGATGAATATTTCAGACTTGTTGACGCCTACGGCGTTCAGGACGCATGATAAATACATAAAGAAAACCCGCTCGTTTGAGCGGTGTTCGTAAGAAAGTTAATATGCAAAAGCGTGACTTTCTCTGTCACGCCTTTGCCTTAGGCTCAAAACGGTGCTGTAAAAAAACACCCTGAAATTCTATCTCATATCATATCGGATAACTGTTTGCAGTCGTTTTTGCTTCGAAATATTCTGCTTTCTTACCGTTGAGAAACAGTTTACATTACTAAACGGTTCATTATAGATATGTGATAATCAAGTTCCAATGTCTCAAACATATTTCGGGCATAATAAAGTCTCCGGCTAACCGTTTTTGCAAAAAACCAACTCAATTTTTAGTGATAATCAATTCTGATATTATTTTCAAAAGACCTTCTTCGTTAAGAGGTCTTTTTTGTTTTACCCAGTGCATAATCAAATGAAGAATTCCGCCTGCATAGAAAGCGGCCATTCCCTCGATTTTCTGCGAATTTTCTTTGCTGTATATCTTCATTCTTTTAGAGGTTTGAATGATATCGGTCATCATCTGCTCAAAAATCAGATTCTGAAGCACGGGAAACATTTCGCTTGTAATGCCGTGATTAAGCAAATTTTCGTGCTTTGAGAGAAAATGGATTAGCTCACTTGACATTTGCTGCAGATATACATTTATATCTTTGGAAAGTATATCCGGCGGAAGCTGATCACGAAACGTTTCAGAAATCTCTTTCATATAAAAAGTGAAATATTCGTATTTATCGGCAAAATGCTTGTAAAATGTCGTTCGGCGAATCATCGCTCTTTCGCAAAGCTCGTTGACGGTAAAATCTTCAAATCGCTTTTCACACAGCAGTTCCGTGAATGCATTGTGAAGAGAAAGGTATGTTCTCTCGACTCTTAAGTCTCTTTTTTCCATTTATTTTCCTCCGTTCGGAAACACTTGGTTAAGTTTTGTTATTTATCTAACTTTTAAAAAAGCATTGTCTCTTGCGTATTGGATAAGTTTATTATATCATAAAAGTTACAAATGTCAATTATCTATCATTTGTTACGAAAGAGTTGAGGAGAAAGATTTAACAGAAGGAGTGATTTAATGAAAAGCGGATATTATGAATATTCCATTGAAATGACCGTACCGCTCGGTAAAAGATGCGGAACACTTGAATTGAATATACATGATAAAATTGCCGAGGGCTTTTTGACTATGTTCACAAACAAGTTGCCAATCAATAACGGATATTGCTGTTGCGGCAGGATTTCTTTTGTCGGAGAAATGCAGACCTTGCGAAGCACTTTTCAGTATACCGCTGAGGGTATACTTAACAAATCACGCATTGATTTGATTTTTAACACTGAAAACGGGAATTATTCCGCCGTTGGTAAACGAATTGCAATTAAAAGGAGGTCTAAAGACATTGAGTAAAAATCCTAAAGAAAAAAGCGGTGGCTTTATGATAAAGCTTGCAAGCTTTATTGTTGATAAACGCAATTTGTTTTTTCTGATTGTTATTATTGGTCTTGTTTTTTCCATGTTTTCTCAAAGTTGGGTGGAGATAGAAAATGATCTGGCATATTATCTGCCTGATGATTCGATGTCAAGACAGGCACTTGATGTAATGGAAGATCAGTTTACAACTTTTGGCACAGCGGATATTATGGTTGCGAATGTTTCTCTTGAAAAAGCGCATGAGCTGAATGAAATAATTTCAGAAACAGAAGGGGTTCAAAGCGTTGTTTTTGACGAGACAACCGACCATTACAATAATGTTTCCGCACTTTATACAGTCACTTTTGATTATGATGAAAACAATGACGAATGCCTTGCCGTGTTGGAAACCCTTGAAGAAAAGCTTTCGGCATTTGATTTATATATTTCAACATCATTGGGAAATACCCTTTCTGAAATAATCGATTCCGAAGTCAGGGTTATTATGGTTTATGTTGCGGTAATCGTTGTTATTGTTTTGCTGCTGACCTCGCAGACCTATGCGGAGGTTCCCGTTTTGCTGCTGACCTTTATAACTGCAATGATTTTGAATTCCGGCACAAATTTCCTGCTTGGCAAAATATCGTTTGTTTCAAATTCCGTCACAAGCATTCTGCAGCTTGCGTTGTCGCTGGACTATGCGGTAATTCTCTGCAACCGTTTTAAGGAAGAACACGAGAAAATGCCGGTAAGAGAAGCGGTAATAATCGCTTTGAGCAAAGCAATACCGGAAATCAGCGGAAGCTCACTGACCACCATCGGCGGACTGATTGCGATGATGTTTATGCAGTTCAAAATAGGACCTGACATGGCTATATGCCTTATTAAAGCAATTATTTTTGCCATTCTGTCGGTATTTATTGTCATGCCAGGTTTGCTTGTGCTTTTCGGGCCTTGGATGGACAAAACGAGACATAAAAATTTTGTGCCCAAAATACCGTTTGTCGGTAAGTTTGCCTATGCAACAAAATACATTATACCGCCCATTTTTATTGTCGTTTTGGTTTTGGCAGCTAGTTTTTCTTCCGAATGCCCCTATGCTTACGGCTACGGAAACCTTGAAACGCCGAAACTTAACGAAACACAGATAGCCGAGCAAATGATTAAGGATAATTTTACCGAAACGAATTTTGTTGCTCTCATGGTACCGACGGGCGACTATGAAACCGAAGCAGAAATGCTTGCGGAGCTTGAAGATTATGACGAAGTTGATTATACAATGGGTCTTGCCAATGTTGAGGCAATGAACGGCTATATGCTCACCGATAAGCTTACTCCCCGTCAGTTTGCAGAGCTTGCAGGCCTTGATTATGAAATGGCACAGCTTGTTTATTCTGCTTATGCTGCGAAGAACTCCGATTACGGCGATATTATCAGTAACCTTTCGGGCTATCAGGTGCCGCTTATCGATATGTTCCTGTTTGTTTGTGATCAGATTGATGCGGGTTTGGTGTCGCTTGACGAAGAACAGACAGAAATGCTTTCGGATGCAAAAACTCAAATGACCAATGCAAAGCTCCAGCTTCAGGGCACGGAATACAACCGAATGCTCATTTATTTGAATCTGCCTGTCAGCGGCGATGAAACATATAGTTTTATTGATACAATTTATGAGACCGCCGAAAAGTATTATCCCGGCGGAAATGTTTATGTTGTCGGTGATTCAACAACAGAATATGACTTTAAAGAGTCTTTCGCAACGGATAATACGGTTGTAAGCATCGTTTCTATTTTAATTGTTCTTGTGGTTCTGCTCTTTATCTTTAAATCTGCAGGTATGCCCATATTGCTCATTCTTGTTATTCAGGGGGCTATCTGGATAAACTTCTCCGTGCCGGCGATCACGGGAACAGGATTGTTTTTCATGAGCTATCTTGTTGTAAGCTCAATTCAAATGGGAGCAAATATTGACTACGCTATTGTTATCGCCAGCAGATATAACGAGCTGAAGAATGAAATGTCACATAAAGAAGCAATTACGGAAACCATGAACTTTGCGTTTCCGACAATTATTACATCGGGCACAATTCTTGCTGTTGCCGGAACGCTTATAGGCAAAATGACCTCTGAAGCGGCGATAGTCGGTATCGGTCAAAGCCTTGGCAGAGGAACAATTATTTCCATTATTCTTGTTATGTTTGTTTTACCGCAGATTCTTCTTATCGGCGGGAAGATTGTTGACAAAACCTCATTTAAGGTTCCAAGTGTTGTTAAAAGCAAAAATGCCAGCGGAAAAATGAAGGTTGACGGTTATGTCAAGGGCGAAATTCACGGCACCGTTGTCGGAAGAATAAACGCAACCGTTGACGGCGATGTAAACTTTAATCTTATTTCAGGAACGGCAGAGCAGGAAGGAGATGATATAAATGAAAGCGAAACTTAAACAAATATCCGTTATAATTCTTGCACTGCTTTTGTGTTTGCAAGTCCTCAGCCCGATAATTGTTTCAGGCAGTACGGACACTGTTAAAATTTCAAGTGCACGGGATTTGATTGAATTATCGAAAAACTGCTCGCTTGACACATGGTCGCAGGGAAAAACCGTTGAACTGCAGGCGGATATTTCACTTAAAGGCTCAGACTTTCTTCCGATTCCGACATTCGGCGGAACGTTTGAGGGCAACGGCTACACAATCACGGATTTAACCGTTACGGAAAGCTTTTCTCCTGCAGGTCTTTTCGGCATTGTTCAGAAAGGTGCGGTTATAAAAAATCTCAATGTCAGCGGAAGTGTTGCGCCGTCAGGCGACGGTAATCTTGCGGGAGGAATTGCAGGCGAAAACAACGGATATATTTTGGACTGCACCTTTAACGGTATTGTTAACGGCAGTGACGAGGTTGGCGGTATTGCGGGAAGAAACAATACCGACGGAACGATAAAAAGCTGCACCGTTCAGGGGAAAATATCGGGCAGTAATATGTCAGGCGGCGTTGCGGGTCAGAATTTCGGCCTGATATCCTCTTGCACCAACAAAAGTCATGTTAATACTTCGGGCGTTGACCCTTCGGTTAATTTTGATGATATCGATATATCAATGACAATTAATTTCTCGGAAATATCTTCGGTTGATATGGTTGACGTTGCATCGGATACAGGCGGAATTGCGGGCTATTCTTCGGGCATGATTCTCGGCTGTTCAAACGAAGGAAATATCGGTTATCAGCATCTCGGATACAACATCGGCGGCATCGTTGGCCGAACCTGCGGTCATCTTGCCAACTGCACCAACAGCGGCGAAATTAACGGCAGAAAGGATGTCGGAGGCATTGCAGGTCAGATGGAGCCGAATATTGCGATGGATTTATCCGAAGATTTGATTGCAAAGCTCCAAGGCCAGCTTCAGGGTTTAAAAAGCCCGATTGATGATATTGTGACCTCTGTGGATTCGTCGTCGGATACCGTGTTGTCACGGCTTGAATCAATAAATGCAACCGTAGGCGATGCGGCGGATACAACCCATACTCTTGCGGGTCAGGTTGCGGATTACGGCGACGAGCTTACATCGGAAATAAACCGTGGCAGTGAGATACTTGATGAAACAATATCTCAGCTTTCAGATATTTCCGGCAAGCTTCCCGGAATTTCCGATGATTTTGCCGAAGGTCTTGATGAACTTGAAGCAGGAATGACTGCTTTGTCAAAAGCTTCCGAGCACGGCACATCAGCACTTGAAAATATGCAGCTTGCGATTGAAGATTTATCTCCTGCAATGGAAGCTTTTCGCAGCGGTTCAGAGAATATTGAAAGCGGACTTGACGAACTTGAATCCGCCTTAACAATTAAAGATAAAGCAGCGGTCGAAGCGTCATTTGGCAGCATTGCCGACGGGCTCGGCGATATGTCAGGTGCGCTGAGCAAAATGAGCGATTCTGTTGATAATCTTATAACGGTGTTTGAAAATGCTGATTGGACAGATGAGGTTATTCAAGGACTTTATGACGCTTCGGCAGAGCTTAAAAGTATCTCTGCGGCATTGACGTATATTCACGAAGCGGTAACAATACTTGAAGAAAACATTGATGTCAACTGGACGCTTATTAATGAAAGCGCAGATGAGATTCTGCTTGCAATAGAATCAATTTCAACAGCTTCCGACAAGCTTGACGGAGCTTTGACCTCTGCCGAAACGGGCATTCAGAATATTTCGGATGGCCTGAATCTGATCATAACATCCGCTGAGGATGATGACGATGTCCGTGAAGCAGTTATTCAAATCAGCACCGGCTTCGGAGAACTTGCGGATGCAATGAACACGGCAAAGAGTGCTTTTCAGTCAATTTCTGCTGCGTTGAAAGAAATTGAAAGTGACGGTGAATTGTCAGAACAGCTTGATGCGGTAACGTCTGCTTTAAATGATATTGTCGTTTCCTGTGGGAGTGCGGCTTCTGCATTTGAAAAAGTATCTGACGGAATAAGAGATATTGGCGAAAACGGAAAAATCAATCCCGAACAGATAAAGGAAGGCGCAGAGCTTATTTCACAAGGTATGAGCGGGCTTGAAAGCTCCGTGAAGCAGCTTCGTGAAGCAAACAATGCTTTCGGTGACAGCGCAGACCATATATATAAGAGCTTGAATGACCTTCGCGCGGCGGTTGAAATCAATGACCAAGAAGCAATAGACGCATCTCTTGAACAGATTCACAGCGCCTTGGGAATAATGTCGTCATCGCTTGAAAATACAAGCACTTTAATCGAAAACATGGCGTCAACCATGGAAAAAGCCGATAAATGGAGCGATTCGCTGATTGAAGCAATTAAGGAAACGGCAAACGCTTTCTCAGATTTTTCGGATTCTCTTTTAACCGTTCAGGGTGGCGTAGATACTATTCGAGAAAATGTTAATATTGATTCAGACAGCGCAAAGCAAGGGATTTCCCGGATTCGTCAGGGCATACAAACAGTTGTTGATTCAACAGTAAAGCTTGAAGAAGCCATCGATCACACGGGTGATGCCGCAAGAGATATGGAGCTTGCATCTGAGGAAATGGCAAACGCAATGGAAAGCGTTGCTGAAGCTCTTGACACCTTTGAAAACGCCGCAAATAAAATGACCGATGTTCTTGAAGATGTAAGCTCACTGATGAATTATCTCGACGGAGTTGACCCCATTCAGATTCCCGTTCCGGATGAAGAAATCCGTGAAACCGCAAACAGCCTTTATTCTTATATGACAGAAACGGAAAAGCTGTTTTCTCTGCTTATCTCAGATTTATCCTCTGTTTCCGATAGCTTAAGCAAGAAAATTCTCGCCGTCTCGAATCAGTTTTCTCTTGCAATGGATACGGTTTTTGAAATTATATACCGTGCACAGGGCGGGTCGGATGACGGATTTCTCACGGATGTTTCGGATGAAGATATTAATTCAATAACAGCAGGCAAAGTTTTTGCGTGTAAAAACATGGGCACGGTTTATGCCGATATCAATGTCGGAGGCATTGTCGGAACGATTGCCGTTGATTATGAGGCCGATCCCGAAGATGATGTAACAAGCGAGCTTTCATTTGTTCAGCAGCGTGAATTTTTGTTTAAGGCAATTCTTCAGAAGTGTGAAAACGAAGGTAATGTTACTGCAAAAAAAGATTGTGCAGGCAGCGTGTGCGGCAAAATGGATTTGGGGCTTATTATTGACTGTGAAGGATACGGCAGTGCAAAGAGTGAGAGCGGCAATTATGTCGGCGGCATTGCAGGGCTTTCGGGAGGAACGGTTCGCAGGTCATTTGCAAAATGTGTGCTCAGCGGCGGAAAATATATTGGCGGAATTATCGGCTGCGGTGTGGTCGAAAATTTTACGGGCTCCGGCAGCGTTGTTTCCGATTGTTATTCACTTGTATGCATTGAGGAAAGCAAACAATATATTGGCGCTGTCGCAGGCGATAACATTGGCGAATTCAGCGATAACGGTTTTGTTTCTCAGGAGCTTGCGGCGATAAACAGACTAAGCTATTCCGGCAAAGCAACGCCGATGGCTTATGACGAATTGCTGAAAATCAAAAATCTCCCCTCGAAGTTTCGCCATTTTTATCTTGATTTTGTTGCAGACGGCAATGTTGTTGAAACAATTACTTTCGATTACGGAACAACATTTACCCCAACAGAACTTCCGGAAATTCCCGCTAAAGAGGGGTATTATGCGAGCTGGGATAATGAAAAACTTGAAAATCTGACTTTTGACACAACGGTTGAAGCCGTATATATGCAACATGTAACCGCACTTTCAAGTGACGGTCTCCGTTCTGACGGCAGGCCAATTTTCCTCGTAGAGGGTAAATTTGAAGGTACGGCAGGCGTTACTGTTGCGGCGCTTGACGGTAAAAATCCTTCAACGCCAAAGAAAACTATTGAAAAATGGAGCATTTCGGTTCCCGATGACGGTCTGACAAGCCACACGGTAAGATATCTTGCCCCCGAAGGTAACCCTGATAAAGTTAAGATTTATCTTAAACAAAACGGCAAATGGGATAAAACCGAAACAGAAACCGTCGGCAGTTATCTGCGGTTTTCATTTGAGGGCAGTGATGCCGATATTGCGGTAGTTTCAAATTCAATGCCTTGGTGGGTATGGCTGATAATAGGTATTCTTGTTGCTGCCGTAATTGTATTGGGTATCATTGAGCTGATCAAAAAGCTCAAAAAGACGCCGCTTACAGATGAAGAAATAAAAAAGCATTCTGAACGCACTAAAAAAATAAAGAAAAAGGCAAATGCTGCTAAAGAAAAAATCTGTATGCTTTTGTTCGGGATAAAGGAAAATGCCGAAGGACTGATTGCAAAAGCAAAATCCATAGCAAATAAAAAGCCTGTCAGAAAGCATAAAAAGAATTTGCTGATCACTCTCGCAATTCTGATGGTTATTATCTGCTTCATAAGCGCCGTTTTTGCTCTCTTTGTAGCTCCGGAGCTTAAAAACGGCTTGAAAGCTTACAGTCTGCTTAATAACTATCTCGGCAAGCCGAAATATTCTGCTCAGATTACCGTGAACGCCGAAATAGGCTCGTCAAAAACCGATGTTTCCGCCAATCTGTACGGCATTAAATTTGACAAATACAGCGTAACCGCCGTTGAGCAAAACGGAATGACGATCTATTATTCTGAGGGCATGATTATTCTTGAAAACGGCAAAGCGTTCAAAATCAGCGACACCCTGCCCAATTATTCGGCTTTGCTTGAAGAGGCAACAAAGCTCTATAAATCTGTTGATATCAAAGCAACTGAGAATGAAGAGGAAACGGTTTATGCTGTAACAGTAAAAAATGCAGGCGATATTTTTGAAACGCTTTTGCCCTCTGTTGCCAAATTCATTTCGGATAAGCAAGAGATTAACATTGAGCTTATTGAAGTTCAGAATAAGCTTCATAAAATCCGCTTCTTTGCGGACGGAACACTAAATACTTCGGATAAAACAGAACTTCTGCTTAATGCAGAGCTGACCGTTACGGAAAAAAGCAAGAATATCGAAATACCTCAGGCAGTCAAGGATTCTGTTACCGGCGGAGTTTATGAAGCTGAAGGTGAGCTTACCCGTGATTTGTTACGCCTTATTACCGCTTGGCATAACCTTGACGGTAAGGATATGATTGCTGCAGACATCAACGTTACCGCCGATTGCGGCCCGCTTGTGCTCAATGAAAGCTTTGAGCTTTTCAGAAAAAATGAAAACGGACTGAAAATAAGCTGTATAAACGGCGATAATCTTTTGATTTATTTTACTGATAATGCGGTCTGTAACAAGGATGGCTCAGCGGTGGAAACAAACAATTCCCTTGCAGATACCGCAAAGCTTCTTGAGTTGGCTCATCAGATTTGCCTTAACAGTTCATTTGATTGCTCAAAGACAAACGGCGAATATGTTTATTCATTGAGTCTGAGCAATGAAGAAATGAAATCCGTTGCATATTCTATTGCACCGGAAATTAAAAACATGGATGTGGATTTCAGCGGTGGCATCATTCGTATAACGGTAAAGAACGAAACGATAAGCAAGGTTCTTTTTGAATGCAGCGGAGATGTTAAAGTAATTCTGTCTGAAATGGATGCATCTGTATCGGGAGAATTTGTTTTTAACGATAAAGCGGATTTCACCGTTCCTCAAGATGTTTATGATGCACTTAATGCCAAGGAGGAGTAAAATGGAAAACAGAATAATCTGCATCGGCAGAAAATTCGGAAGCGGTGGTCATGAAATAGCCGTTAAGCTTTCTTCAAAGCTTGATATTCCCGTATATGAAAAAAACCTCGTTCATCTTGCATGTAATTACGGAGAACTTGCGGTAAAAACACTTGAGAAAGTCGATGAAAAAGCAACGAACCCGTATTTGTTTCAGGCGGTGCATGAGGGAAACCATAATGTAACCAGAGGTTTGCCTACTTCTGAGGTTTTATTTAAGCTTCAAAGCGAGGAAATTAAGCGGATTGCTTCACAGGAAAGCTGCATATTTGTGGGCAGATGTGCAGATTATGTTCTTGAATCAATAGAAGCACGGATACTCAAGGTGTTTGTGACCGCACCGTTTGAGTACCGTGTTCAGAGAAAAATGAATCATGAAAATCTGAAGCTCGGCGCAGCTGTTTTGCTTGTTAAGAAAATGGATAAGCAGCGAAAGAAATATTATGAATCATACGCCGGCAGAGAATGGGGAAATCCTGATTTTTATGATTTATATATTGATACAGGCATAACGAGAATTGATGATGCCGTTTCACAGATTGCAGAAAAATTCATGAATTTGTAAGGAGAGAATATTGCAATGGATTACACTAAAAAACCGTTTTATTTAAAAGAAGAAGACTTGAAATGGGTAGAAGAAACTTTTGAATCAATGACTCTTGATGAAAAGCTTAATCAGGTTTTTGTTGATATGCTTTGGAACAATTCTCCCAAAGAGGTTGAAAAAAATCAGAGCAAATATCAGCTGGGCGGCTTCAGGTATAACAATATGTCCCCTGAAAAGCTTTATGAGCAAAACTCTGCAATTCAGAGTGCAAGCAAAATTCCTGCTTTAATTGCAGCAAATGTTGAGGCGGGAGGAAACGGAGCGGTATCCGGAGGAACGAAGATAGGCGACGGAATTGCCTGCGCCGCAACGAATGACATTGAAAGCGCCTATTATATGGGATATTACGGATGCAAAGAGGCTCGGGCGGTTGGCTGTAACTGGACCTTTGCGCCTGTTGTTGATGTTGACTTTAACTGGCGCAACTGTGTTATCCCAATCAGGTGTTTCGGAAACGATCCCCAAAAGGTTCTTGATATGGGTCTTGCGTATATGAAAGGTGCAAACGAGGCAGGCGTCGCCTGTTGCATGAAGCACTTTCCCGGCGACGGCTGTGATGAGCGTGACCAGCATCTTGTAACCACGGTGAATAATCTTTCCTGTGAAGAATGGGACGAAAGCTTCGGTAAAATTTACAAGGGAATGATTGATGCAGGCGTTCCAAGCATTATGATAGGTCATATAATGCAGCCGGCATACAGCCGTGCGCTTCGCCCCGGAATTAAAGACGAGGAAATAATGCCGGCAACAGTCGCTCCGGAGCTTCTTCAGGATTTACTGAGAGGAAAATTAGGCTTTAACGGACTTATTATAACCGACGCAACTCATATGGTTGGTATCACCTCTAAAAAGCGCCGCCACGATTTTATCCCCGAAATGCTTATGGCAGGCTGTGATATGATTTTGTATTACCGTGTTCATGATGAGGATATCGGTTATCTGAAAAAGGCTCTTTCCGATGGACGGCTTACTTTGGAAAGGCTTGACGAGGCGGTAAAAACAGTTCTCGCATTTAAAGCATCGCTTCATCTTCACGAAAAGCAGAAAACAAACACCTTGCTTGACGGCAGAGAAAATCTTTCCGTAATCGGTTGCAAGGAACACAAAGAGAAGGCAAGAGAGATAATAGACAAATCAATTACTCTTGTAAAAAACACACGCAATCAGCTTCCTCTTACACCGCAAAAGCACAAGCGAATTATTATTTATACCGTACAAAGCGGCGGACTAACGCAAATGATTAAGAACATCGCTTTCGGAGGAAAGAGCAAAAGCGTAAGTCAAATGTTTGCGGATGAACTCAAAAAGCAGGGATTTGAACCGACAGTATACAAGGTGAATTATCTGAAATATTTGGGACCGCACGGAATAAACGGCAAAAAAGCTCTTGCAGATATGTCCGTTAAAGAATTTACGGACAGCTATGATGCGGCTATAATTCTTTGCAATATAGGTTCTTTTTCCACCACAAACGAGAGAAGTCTGCATTGGACTATTCCCATGGGGCCTGAAATTCCGTGGTATGCTTCCGAGATACCGACGGTTGCCGTGTCGGTTGCATATCCGTTTCATTTGATAGACCTCGCAATGGTACCGACTTATATAAACACATATACCAACAGTTATGAAGCCGTTAAGCTGACTGTTGAAAAAATTATGGGCAAGTCGGAATTTAAGGGAGTCAGTCCGGTTGACTCATTTTGCTCAAGATGGGATACAACGCTTTGAGGTGAACTATGAAAGAATATTTGGTTTGTATTGATTCCGACGGTTGTGCCGTTGATTCAATGGAGATAAAACACCGTACCTGCTTTGGGCCGTGTTTGATTGATGAATGGCATCTGGAAAAATATGAAAACGAGATTCTTGATTTATGGAACAGCATAAATCTTTATTCTGAAACAAGGGGTGTCAACCGTTTTCTCGGATTAAAAATTATTTTATCCGAGATAAACAGTTCGCTTATCCCGATAGACGGTATTGACGATTATTGCCGATGGTGCGAAAACACGGTTTCATTTTCAAATGATACGGTAAAAAAACAGTTTGAAACAACTGACAATGAGATATTCGGAAAAGCGCTGAACTGGTCTGAAAAGGTTAATAAAAGGATTGAAAGCATCAGTTTTGAAATCAAACCTTTTGACGGCGTAAAAGAAGCTCTTGAAGTAATCGGCAAAAAAGCGGATATAGCCATCGTTTCATCTGCAAATTCTCAGGCAGTCAACGATGAATGGACTCGTTTCGGCTTAATGGAACATGTGAATTATGTTATGGCTCAGGATGCAGGAACAAAATCGGATTGCATATCCCGTTTGATAAAATCAGGATACAGCCCTGAAAAAACGCTTATGGTCGGAGATGCGCCCGGTGACGAGAAGGCTGCAAACATTAACAAGGTTCATTATTTTCCTATTATTCCAAAGCAAGAAACCGAATCATGGGCTATATTGAAAAATGAATCGATAATTAAGTTTTTCGATAATTGTTATCAAAACAATCAGGGTTAAAGAATAGAGTAAAAGGGAAGTATTATGCTATGATAAAAAATAAAGAAAACACGATCAGACCGTTTGGAATGCGAGACAAAACAGGCTATATGTTCGGCGATTTTGCCAACGATTTTACATTCGTGCTGGCGACCTTATTCCTGATGAAGTTTTACACGGATGTGATGGGAATATCCGCAGGTCTGGTGGGAGCAATGATGATGTTTGCCAAATTTGTGGATGCATTTACGGATGTGGCAATGGGTCAAATTGTTGACCGTAGTCCGAGAACGGCAAAGGGTAAGTTTACGCCGTGGATTCGTCGTATGTGCGGCCCTGTGGCGCTGGCATCTTTTTTGATGTATGCAACATGGTTTAAGGATATGCCCATGGGATTCAAAATCTTTTGGATGTTCTTTACTTATCTGCTTTGGGGCAGCGTCTGCTATACCGGCGTGAATATTCCTTACGGTTCCATGGCGTCTGCGATTAGTTCAGATCCGAAGGAGCGTGCGGAGCTGTCAACATTCCGTACCATTGGCGCATCTTTGGCAACCGCAATTATCGGCGTGGCATTGCCGCTGCTGGTGTATTATACAGACGATAACGGCAACAAAGCGCTTTCCGGTACCAAGGTTAGTGTTGCGGCTGCGGTATGTTCCTGCCTGGCTATCGTTTGTTATCTGATCTGCTATCACTTGTCAACCGAGCGTGTGAAGATTGAACCGAAGCAGGAGAAGTTCAACTTAAAGCAGTTGATTGTCGGCTGGAGCAAGAACAAAGCGTTAATCGTCGTAATGTTTTTTACGATTCTGCTCGGTGTTTCCAACAACACATTATCCGGAATGTCACCGTACATTTATCCAAACTACTTCGGCAATACAAAGGCACAGTCAGTAGCAAGCGCCATCGGTATTTTGGTAACCCTGCTCTGTTCTGCTTTTGTTGTTCCTCTTTCCATGAAACTTGGAAGAAAAAAGCTGGCTGTCATTTCCGGTATATTCAGTGGCGTTATGATGTTGATTGCCTTTTTTGTTCATACAGATAATGCCTGGATATTTGTTTTGCTTTACGGTTTCTCTTATGCAGGATGCGGAATCTTTGCGTTGATCAACTGGGCGTTGATAGGCGATGTTATTGATGACAGCGAGGTGCGTACCGGTATCCGGGAAGACGGTAACATTTATTCCGTATACTCATTCTCAAGAAAAATGTCACAGGCATTGGCAACCGGTCTTGTCGGTGCAGCTTTGTCAGCTATTGGTTATACCACGGCAACAGCGTACGATACACAAGTTGTCAATAATATTTATAATGTCACCTGTCTGATTCCTGCTATAGGTTTTCTTTTGATTTCAGTTGTGATTCAAATTTTCTATCCGCTTGATAAAGAACGTGTTGCGGAAAATGCACGGATTCTGACCGAAAA
>JBJEQC010000102.1:0-4211 GCA_051881555.1 Acutalibacteraceae bacterium | reverse complement strand
CTCCTTTTATAAATACTTCTGCATATAAAATAAATCCTGATAAGTGCCGTCTTTCAGCTTGCAAGCCTTGGGTTTTACCGATACGGTTTTGAAGCCGAATTTTTCATAGAGGGCTTGTGCCCGTTCATTGCCCTCAAGAAATTCAAGTTCAACAATCTCTGTTTCTTTGTGTTCTCTTGCCGCCTTTATGAGTTCTTCAAACATCGCTGAGCCTATTCCGATGTTCCAATATTCCTCAATAATAGCAATGCCGACTACGGCTCTGTGGTATGTTTTACTGCCGTTAAGAAAATTGATATCGCAATTACCGACAATTTTTCCGTCTATGTAGCATGCCAAAACCAATGTGCTGTCGGATTCACGGGAATTGAAAATCCATTTTTCTTCGCTTTCAACCGTAACGCCGTCCCAATCTTCCATGTAACGGGAAAGAAAATTTGTTTGCCCGCTTGAAGTTTTAATGCTGTTCAGCATAATTTCAGCGTCTTCAATTTCCGGAGTTTTTAACACTGCGGTTATGCCGTTCTTTAATGTGATTTTCTTTTCTTCAAATATCATATATTTTCCTCATTTCTTATGCAGAATATGCCAAACATCATTGCCGACAAATATCAGGATTATAAATCCATGCAAAATTCCATAAACCCGACCGTAAACGGCAGGTGATCAAATTTGCGGGTTGAAATAGCCTTGAAACCGAGCGATAAATACCATTCTTTCAGTTTGGTATTTTCCTCAATTATGCCTATGGTTATTTTATTGCCTCCGAAGCCTTTAACCGCTGAAATCGCATAATTAACCATTGCTTTGCCGATACCTAAATGACGATATTCAGGTAATACCGCAAGATTATTCAGCTCCCATTCGGAATCATTGCATTTTGCAAGTGAAAAATATCCGACAGGGTATTCATCCCGATAAAGCAGAAACATCGGCTTGTTTTCATCAAATTGCTTTTCAAGCCTGTCAACCGTCATAAACGCCGTGTGGGACGGGCAGTTGTTTTCGGTCAAGCCGAGTTCATCCGCAACCGTTGCGAAACTTCTGCGGATAATGTCAAGGCAGATATTCAGTTGTTCTTTGCTTTCAACTTGTTTTATCATTCAATCACCGCCACAATACTATTTAACTTCAAAAAACAAAACAGAAGCTTCCGTTCCGTCATCAAAGGGTTCGTCACCAATGCACAGTTCATAATCATCGGAATACATTTTTGCAATCTTGTTCCATAAAACGACGCTTGCAACATTTTTCTTGTGATACTTTATGTGCCACCAACCCTTGTGAATATTGAAAATTTGACTGACAGCTTCTGTCGCAACGCCTTGCCGCCTGAAATTATATGAAACAAAAAATTCTGCAATTGACCAATCAATCGGTCTGTCGCACTCCTTGTATTTGTTTATCAGCGCAAAGCCCGCAAGAGTATCATCAACAAAAATAAAATAGGCGAACCTTCCCGGTTCGGTAAAATAATTATTCAGATACTTGTAACCGAACAAACCGTTATTGTCAAATTGCCTTTTGTCATACTGCGAAAATTCATAGTTGTATTTTTCAAGCAGATTTACAAGAGTATCTTTTTCGCCTGAGCCAACTCTTTTAATTGATATTTTCATTGTGCCGTTCCTCCAACTTTTTCATAAATATACAAATCGTTCTCGGGAGATTTTTCTCCGCTGTTTTGAAATCCCATAGCACTCCAGAACGGCTCGCCCGTAACCGGGTCGGCAGTCAGCCATATATTCTTTACACCTTTTGAAATAAAAAGTGTTTCAAGACGATTATACATTGCCGTTCCGAATCCTTTTCGCCTGTATTCGGGCTTGACATAGAATTCCATTACATAGCCCCAACCGGGTCTGACATACCCTCTGTGATTTTTCCTGTCAATCTTGCCGTAAATAAAGCCTGTTAACTCGTTTCCGGCATAACAAAGCTCAATAAAGCGGTCTTTATCGCTTGCCATATTCAGTATGCTTTTCGCAAACCCGATAAGCGTTTTTTCGGGCGTTTGCCTGCCTGCATTTCTGTCAAGCTCCTTGCAGTAGGGCAGGATAAGCGACAAGAAAATGTCGGAATGCTCTTGTGAGTTTTGGAGCTTTTCAAACCGTAAATCCTTCATTCGATTACCTCTTTCTTCTGAAAATAAAAACCGTCTCTGACAGATAAAATCAGAGACGGCATTTTATTCCGAATGAAAAAGCTATACGGCAACGGACAAAACGGCTCTCGATTTCATCTGAATGTTCTTTCTTGTCATTTTGTCCACCTGCCTTTCGGTAATTTTTTACTTATTGTAACAGTATAAGAATGATTTGTCAACTGTTTTCCCGATTGCTCAAAAGACAGTTCAAAAAGGGATAAACAAACGCTCCGCCGTATACCGAAGCACACGACGGAGTGTTTTAATGCTATTATGAAAAACTTTTTGCAATCAAACGATATCGCTTTGAATTTTGAATTCAATTTCATCGGATGAAAAGATGTCTTTTTGAACGGAATATGCAGTAACAGGCGTATATTCCGGCGAGGTTTGAGGCTCGTTATAATACTGCCGAGTCTCGTAATACTGCTGCGGTTCGGAATATTGTTGATGCTCATAATATTGCTCCGATTCAGATTGCTGCTGAATCTCAGCCTTCTGCTGAGATTCATAGCTCGGCTGACGCTCCGGCTCGGTTGGATTGAGCATATTATTGTCAATTGCGCTGACTCTGCTTGCGGTATCGGGATGAGAAGAAGCGAGAGTTGCCCATAAGCCCTTGGACTTTTCATAATCCTTATCTTCAAGACTTAACAGCGTTTGCCTCAGATAGAGCCCGTACCCGAGGTCGCAGGCAAACTTATCCGCAAGGTATTCATTCTTTCGGGATGATGTCATGCAGATGAGAACACCGAGCTTTGTCCAAAGCCACATAACCGCTCCGAATACGGCGTGGATCAGAAAATCCGCAAGCCAATTCAAACCGACCATGAACCATGTGTCTTCATCAACCACGAAATACAAAACAATTCTTAACAGCCGGTTTATTCCTCTGATAAGAAGCTCAAACAGCAGGAAAAACAGCCATACAAATATGTTACCAACCTCAATAATCAAAAGTGCGTCCGTATCCTTGTGAGACAAGTGGCCGAATTCGTGAGCAAGCACGCCCTTTATTTCTTCGTCAGAGAGTGCAAGCAGGCCTTTGGTGATGCAGACGGTTTTTCTTCCCGTTGCAAAGGCGTTTGGAGCCTCGTCGTCGCTGATAAAGAAATTTATTTCTCTGTTGTTGAGGTTCGGATCAAAGACAGCCGCCCGCTCCCGCACTTCATTAAATAATCTCTCGACTCTTTCATAAACGGCAGGATCTGCAATTTTTCTGCATCCGGTCTGAAGCCGGAGAACAAATTCGCCGATGGGAGAAAGCGCAACTGCGATTGACAGAACATAAATCAGAAAGCTTGAGACAAACAATGCCCAATCGGGGACTTCGCGGATATCAAGATTAATAAGAATAAATGCGAAAACATAACCGAATCCGACAGTAACGATCACTGTGTTAATAATCAGCCAGATGATGGTCCCGACGCTTTTCTTTTTAAAAAGCTGTGCAATAAAGTCAAACAAATACATGTTTTACACCTCGCCGACATTCAGCTTTCTGAGATTATCCGCAGCAGCACGGTTTCCGTTTTCTGCAGCGGCTTTCCACCAATAAATTGCACGGTCAATATCTTTATTAACGCCCTTGCCGAAGAAATAATAAAGCCCTGTATTAAACTGAGCGTTCGGATCTTTTTTCTCCGCAAGCTCCTTCCATATGAAGAAAGCAGAGTCGTATTTATGGCGGTAATCATAAAGGGTTGCAAGCTTGAAATCCGAATATTGTTTTTCTTCTTTGAAAAGGCATTCTTTTTTGTTGCTGAGTTCCTTTTCTGCGCTGTTGAGCCAAAAAGAGGCAAGTTCAATATTTTGCGGAGTGAATAATCCGTCGGTGTAGCAAACGCCAAGTTCAAACATTGCATAGGCATTTCCTTTTTCAGCGGCATATTTATACATTTCAAATGCTCTTCTCGGATCTCTCTCAACTCCCGCACCGTTCTTGAACATTTCTGCCAATCTGAAAGCGGAAGATGCGTTATCAGCTTCATATGCTTTTGAATAAAAATTGTAAGCCGAACGGAAATTACCCTTTTTTTGCTCAGACCTTCCAAGCCAGACCCAC
>JBJEQC010000101.1:0-18523 GCA_051881555.1 Acutalibacteraceae bacterium | reverse complement strand
AAATTATTTTTTTCAAGAGAAAACCCCCGAGCGGATTGACCGCAACAATATGAATATATGGATTTATAAAACTATTTTAACATAAAAAGACATTTTGTTCAATACGCAAATTTGCGATTTTAGGCGGCGACCGTAGGGGACGGGTTGCCCGTCCCGCATAAAAAACCGAGCCGTTATATTTTTATGTTTTCCCGGAACGCTGAGGACAGCGTTCCCTACGAGGAAATTTCGTTGATTTATGGCGTTTTCAAGCGGGCGAACACAGTTCGCCCCTACCGTGTTGCCGATGATTTATGCGGTTTTCACGGACAGCCGTTTCGATTCATTGAACTGGAATTTGACGGTACATATGACATACTCCGTCAAAACCTGTAGGGGAGGCGTTTCGCCTCCCGCGGGATGGGGAACCCGTCCCCTACAAAGAAAAACAAACAGAACGATAAATTCCGGCTTGAATCGGACGATGCCCGAACCTTCCGTCATCCATGCGGAGTATTCTTTGATATTGCGTAATTTCCTTGCAAAAAGTATACTTTTTATGAAAAGTGTGATATACTTAGAAAAACGGATTTTCGGAGGATAATGATGCCGAGAGATTTAGAATATAAGGTAATTCCGGAATATGACGGCGCAAAGCTTGTTCATTTTCTCAGAGGTCATTGCGGATTTTCCGCAAGGCTTATGCATAAGGTCAAGTATTCTTTGCTTTGCAACGGAGAAACGGTGAGAACGATTGACCGGATAAAAAGCGGCGATATAATTAATGTTTCGATTCCCGATGACTGTGTTTCGCCTCAGGCGATGAGCGCAGATATTGATATCGTTTATGAGGATGACGATATTCTTGTTATCAACAAATCGCCTTTTATGGCAATGCATCCTACCCATAATCACCAGGGCGATACGCTTGCAAACGCCGTTGCCGCTTATCTTGCCGAAAAGGGCAGATGCGCCGCTTTCAGGGCGATAGGCAGGCTCGATAAGGGCACTTCGGGGCTTGTTGTTTGCGCATTGAATCCGCTTTCGGCATGCAAGCTTTCGGGAAAGATAAAAAAAGAATACTGCGCTCTCGTTCAGGGCGAGCTTTCGGGCGAGGGGAGAATCGATGTTCCGATTTACCGCCCCGACCCGATGAAAACGCTCAGAGCGTGTTCGTATGAAAAAGGCGTTGAACCTGCCGTGACGGATTGGAAATGCGAAAGGCGGTTTGAAGGCGCAACCCTTGTGCGGCTTCGCCTCGAAACGGGAAGAACCCACCAGATAAGAGTGCATATGGCTTTTTCGGGTCATCCGCTGGCAGGCGACGGAATGTACGGCTCTTTTATGACGGAAATCGGTCACCAGCTTTTGCATTGCCGCAGATGCAGTTTTGTTCATCCCGTCAGCGGCGAGAACATGGAGCTTGAAGCTCCGCTTCCGCCGGATTTCATCAAAACGCTCAATTCCTTTGTTGAAATTGTATAAATATTCCCTCTTTTCGGCTTTTGTAAAGATATTAATGTAATAAAATACAAATTATTCTTTACATTTTGCAAATATGGTGTTATAATATCGCTATCAAAAAAATTGGAGGCAAAAAAGCAATGAAAAAACTTGTAAAAATTCTTGCTGTCGTAATGGCTGTTGTTCTTTCGGCAACCGTTCTTTTCGCTTGCGGCGGCAAAGAGACAGACGGCGACACAACAACCGCTGCTCCCGCAGCTGACACCAAGGCAGTTAAGGTTATCAACATTGATCTTACTCATGAAGAATATGCTTTCGGCGTTGACAAAACTCAGCCCGAACTTCTTGCATCGGTTAACAGCTTTATCGCTGAAATCAAGGCAGACGGCACATTTGACGAAATCTGCAACAAGTATTTCGGCGACGGCACACCCACAGCAGTTAAATCTGCGGCTCTTGATTCTTCAAAGGATCAGCTTGTTGTTGCAACAAACGCCGCATTTGAGCCTTTTGAATACACGGTTGGCGAAGATTACTATGGCATCGACATGGAAATTGCCGATCTTCTTGCAAAGAAACTCGGCAAAGAGCTTGTTATCAGCAACATGGACTTTGATTCCGTTTGCCTTTCCGTCGGTCAGCAGAAGTGCGACATTGCAATGGCAGGTCTTACAATCAAACCCGACAGAGAAGAGTATGTTACTTTCTCGGATTCATACTACGAAGCTTCTCAGAGAATTATCGTAAAGGGCAGCGACACAACATTTGATGCGTGTACCGACGCAGCCTCGGTTGAAGCCATCCTTAATACTTATGATAAGTCAACAAAGATCGGCGTTCAGAACGGCACTACCGGTCAGTTCTATGTTGAGGGCGACGAAGATTGGGGATTCACAGGTTTTGCAGTTGAATGCGTTGGCTACAAGAACGGCTCGCTTGCAGTTCAGGATCTTATCAACGGCGGCGTAAATTATGTTATAATTGACTCTGCTCCCGCAGATTGCATCACCGAAGCCATCAACGCAGTTCAGTAACAAAAATAATTAATTAATACAGACCCGTAACCTCACCTTTCACGGTGAGGTTACTGCGTCAAAAGGGATTTTGCCAATGAATTTTCAAGCGAAAATAGATAAATTTTTAGAAATACTGATTGATTACAAAGGCTATGTCAAGGTTCTTGAAGGCCTTGAAAATACGCTTAAAATCGCTGTTGCCGGTCTGATTATAGGCATTTTAATCGGCACATTGATTGCAACAGTCAGAGTTGTGCCCAAATATAAGGTTCTGCCGAGAGTGCTCAACTCAATATGCTCAGTTTATGTCGGATTTTTCAGAGGCACGCCGATGGTTGTTCAGCTCCTTTTGTTCTATTATGTTGCTCTGCCTCTGATGGGAATTAATTTGCCGTCGGTAAGCGTTGCAATGGCTGTTTTCGGTCTTAACAGCGGTGCATATATATCCGAAATAATGCGAAGCGGCATTCAGTCGGTTGATTACGGTCAGATGGAGGGCGGACGCTCGGTCGGTCTGAGCTTTTCAACAACAATGATGAAGATCGTTATTCCTCAGGCGGTAAAGAACATTCTTCCGACACTCGGCAATGAATTTATTGTTTTGATAAAAGAAACATCAATTGTTTCGTTTATCGGTGCGGCAGACCTTTATGTTGCATTTAACTATATCGGTTCAAACAGCTATGAATTCATGGTTCCGTATCTTGCAATGGCTGTTATTTATATAGTTATTGTCTGCCTTATCACATTGCTCATTAAATTTATGGAAAGGAGCCTGAAGAAGAGTGATAGACGTAATTGACCTGAAAAAGAGCTTCGGCAAAAACGAAGTCCTAAAGGGAATTAACATCAAAATAAACAAGGGCGATGTCGTTGTTGTTATCGGTCCCTCCGGCTCAGGCAAATCAACCTTTCTTCGTTGCCTTAATTGCATGGAAGACCCTACGAGCGGTCAGATTATCTTTAACGGCGTTGATATAGCTGATCCCAAGGTTGATATTAACATCCACCGCCGCAGAATGGTAATGGTTTTTCAGCATTTCAATCTGTTTAACAATAAAACGGTTATTCAGAATATTATGCTTTCTCCCGTTCTTTGCGCTCTTTCAGACAGAAGAAAAGCGATAATCCATAATATTTTTTCAAAAGATAAACAGCCGGTCAGATCAAAGGATGAAATCAAAAAGACCGAAAAAGAGAATGCAATGAAGCTTCTTGCAAGAATCGGTCTTGAAGATAAGGCGGATGCTTATCCGTCAACGCTTTCGGGCGGTCAGAAACAGCGTGTTGCCATAGTCCGTTCGCTTGCAATGAATCCGGACGTTATTCTTTTTGACGAGCCAACCTCAGCGCTTGACCCCGAAATGGTCGGCGAAGTGCTTGAAGTTATAAAGGAACTTGCACGCTCGGGAATGACAATGGTTGTTGTCACTCACGAAATGGGCTTTGCAAAGGAAGTCGGCACAAGGGTTGTGTTTATGGACGAGGGCGTTATCATGGAAGAAAACACTCCCGCCGAGTTCTTCGCAAATCCGAAGAATCCGAGGCTCAAGGATTTCCTCTCAAAGGTGTTAATATAAAGAAAAAGCAGTCCCGCCTTGCAGTTGACAAGGCGGGATTTTAGTGTTAATATTTATATAGTTATGTATTAGTTAAAATATAATTACTTTCTGCCGGTTTTCGGCGGGTAAGTGATGATAAGGGGGACGGATTTTGAAAACAAAAGCTTCAAAATTCATTTCGGGCTGCAAATATGAACTCGGCATTTTCGTTTTGCTCTGCATTCAGGCACTGATGAACCTGAATGAGATCAGAAATATGGTGCTTGATTTTTACAGCTATTATCTTGTTGATTTTTCCATGGGCAAAACCTCAAGGCTTCTTGTCGGCTCGATTGTCAGCCTGCTGACCGACAAGCCGACTGAGGCATGGATTCACGGCTTTGCGGTTGTTATTCTGTTTCTGACATTGCTTGCAACTGCGCTGATTATCGGCAAAATCATCAGATCCGCAAGCGATGATCTGAGACCCTGCCTTTTGGTTGTAACGCTGTTTTTTGTTTCGGGTTCGTTCACTCTCTTCGGCTTCTCGAAGTTTTTCGGAATGCTCGATATCTATATGTATATCGCCGCAATGCTTGCGGTTGTGTTCGCTCCGAACAAATATCTGCGCTGGCTGATACCCGCCCTCAGTGTTGCGGGAATCTTTGTCAACTATTCATTCGCCATTTCGTTTTTCCCGATAATTGCTCTCGTAACTCTCTATACGGCGGCAACTCAGAAGAGAAAGGGAACAGACAGCGCAGTTTTTACATTGACCGTTGTTCTTTCCGTTGCCGCAGGAGTTTTCTGCGTGTTCTACGGCACCAAAACGATGAGCATGACCTTTGACGAAATCTGGCAGTCAATGGAGCAGAGAAGCGGCATGAAGTTTGATTATAAAAATATCCGCTACTTTGATTTCTATTTCTTCGGAAACGGTCAGGGCGAAGCAGAGCTTCAGTTCACGGATTTCACCCCGCTTGAGCTGATTAAAATTCTCCCGCAAATCGTTTTCATGTTCGGAGTCAGCTCGGAGGGCGCCCAGTCTGTTTTAGCCATAACCCTCTTTATGATTGCGGCTTTTTGGGCTGTTTGGATTATGTGCATCAAAAATTCGGAAACTGCGGGCAGAAAATTCATTTATGTCTGCTTTATGCTCTCGGTTCTGTTTATTCCCGTTTGCTGTATCGTTTCAACCGACTGGACCCGTTGGATTCAGGCGGGAGTTATGACGCAGTTCGGATTGATGTATTATATGTTCTATATGAAAGACGAACCGTTTGCCAAAACAATGCATCAGCTCAAAGAATTATTCAGCGGCGGCAGAGCACTTGCCCTTGCGGCGGTCTATTTTGCCTATGCGTCAAGCATTCAGACAACCTGGTCGGTATAAAACAAGAAAAACCGCCTGCTTTCAGGCGGTTTTAAGGACATTATATATTTGAATATTTGTTGTTTTTGATTATCTGATAAGCCTTGACAAGCTCTTTTATTCCGTCGTCAAGCGAATATGACGGTCTCCAGCCGAGCGATTCAAGCTTTTCGTTTGAAACGATGTAATTTCTTTTGTCTGGGTCCTGACCGACGGGCGCTTCAATATAGACAAACTTCGGCAGAATATTTTTGATTTTTTCGCAAAGCTCTATTTTTGAGAGATTGGAGTCGGAAAGTCCGCAATTGTGAGTTCCGCCCTCCATTTTTTCAAAGTTTTCGATTGCAAACCAGAACGCTCCCGCAGCGTCACGGACATGAAGGTAGTTTCTCTTGAAGCTGCCCTCAAAAACGATGAGAGTTCTGTCAAACACGGCTCTGTAAACAAAATCGTTGACGAGCAGATCTGTTCTCATTCTCGGCGAAGCGCCGAAAAGCGTTGCAAATCTGAAAGCGGTCGTTCCGCTTTCGCTGAGCACGGCAGCCTCCGCCTCAACCTTGCTTTTTCCGTAAATCGATATAGGCTTTATCGGAGATTCTTCGGTGCAGAATTTTTCGCCCTCTCCGAGCCCGTAGCCGCTGTTTGTGCAGGGGAAAATAATTCTTTGACCCTTTTCCCTGAGCCTCAGAATCATTTTAACGGCGTCAAGGTTAATCGAATAAGCGGAGCAAGCCTCTTTGTCGCAAATCGGGAAGCCTGCAAGAGCCGCAAGAGGAATAATATAGTCCTTGCCTTTCATCGCTTCTCTGACGGCACTTTCGTTCCGCGCATCGGCGTTGATTACCGTAAAATTCGGATTGGCGCAGCATTCAAGCAGGGGATTCTGACCGTAGAAAAAGTTATCGAGAGCCGTTACCCGACAGCCCTTTGATAAAAGCAGGGGAACAAGCGTTGAGCCGATGTAGCCTGCGCCGCCGGTTACGAGAATATCAAGCATAATAATTCACTTCCGTTTTATTTTGTATCAGTATATTATCACACTTTGTCTGTTTAGTCAATTTTATTTGCAATCTGACAGCGAATTTTTATAAATTATCATTCAATGCCGCCATTATAATGCTTGAATGAAACAGGGGGGAGCGAAATAGAAAATATATGGTTTGTTCAGGCAAACAATGTTTACGGCAACGAGATTCGCTCCGTTTATATTCCCTATGCCGCAGGCTGTATTGCCGCCTACGCTTTTGCCGATGAGAAAATCAAATCCGAATGCCGCCTTGGGGGCTTTATTTATACCCATGAGCCTGTTCAGGCGGTAATCGAAAAAATAAAAGACCCGTTTATTGTTGCGTTTTCATGCTCCGTTTGGAATTATGAATATAACAAAGCCCTTGCCCGTGAGGTAAGAAAGGCTTATCCGAACGCAACGCTTGTTTTCGGCGGGCACAATGTCCTCAGAGACTTTGAAACCTTTGAGGAATGCCCCGAAGCCGATATCATCATTTACCGTGAGGGCGAGGAAGCTTTCAGAAGAATCGTTCTTGCTCTGCTTTCGGGAGAAAGTCTTTCAGACATCCCGAACATTGCTTTCAGAGGAGAAAACGGATTCGTTAAAACCGAGAGCGAGGCGTTTTGTCTCAGCGAATATCCTTCGCCCTATCTCAGCGGCGTTTTTGATTCGATAGCTGACGGCAAGACGAATTTTTCCGCAATTCTTGAAACAAACAGAGGATGTCCGTTCCATTGCGCTTTCTGCGATTGGGGAGCGCTCGGGAGCAGAGTCCGTTTGTTTCCGATGGAAAGAATCAAAGCGGAAATGGATTGGATTGCCGAGCATAAAATCGAATATGTTTACTGCGCCGACGGCAATTTCGGGCTGTTTGACCGTGACGAGGAAATTGCCGAATATATAATTCAATTGAAGAAGAAAACGGGATATCCAAAGAACTTCAGAGTTTGCTTTACGAAAAACAGAACCGAATTTGTCAAAAAAATCTGCATGAGATTCAACGAATACGGGCTTGACAAGGCTCAGACGCTCTCGTTTCAGAGCCTTTCGCCCAAGGTGCTTGAAAATATCGGCAGAAAAAATATTTCGCTTGAGCATTTCAAGGAGCTTATGAATGAATACAGCCGATGCGGAATTTCAACCTCATCCGAGCTGATTCTCGGTCTCCCGGGCGAAACAAAGGAGAGCTTCTGCGAGGGGCTTTGCTCCTTGATTGAATACGGTCAGCACAAGGCGATTCAGGTTTACACCTGCGACCTTTTGCCTAATTCCGAAATGGGTTCAAGAGAATTTGTTGAAAAATTCGGGATTGAAACCGTCAGAACGCCGTTTGCTCAGGCACATTGCAGTCCGCCCGACAACGACGCTCAAGAGTTTAACACGACGGTGGTTAAGACCGATTCCCTGAGCCTTGAGGATTGGATTTACTGCGTTGTTTTCTCCTGCCTTGTTCAGGCTTTTCACAATATCGGATTTTTCAGGGCGGTTGCAATTTATCTGAGAAACGAAAAGGGCGTTTCGTATTACGACATTTACTCCGCAATTGCAGGATACTCAAAGTCAGATAAAGCAAGGGCGTGCGGCAGTGTTTATTCCCTGCTGGAGAGGCTTGCAAAGGGCATGTCCGAGGGCAAAAATTCGTGGGCGGCAGTCTGCGAACCGCTTGGGGATATCTGCTGGCAGTTTGACGAAATATATTTTCTCAAAAGCCTTGAAAGAGCCGACGAAATCTATGACGAGCTTGAAAATTTTGTCGGAGAAAGATTCGGGAAAAGCGAAGAAATCTCTGCACTGTTTGATTATCAGCGCTCAATTCTCAAACGGGTCGGAAAAGCCAAAAAGCATGAAATATATTCCGATTACGACTTTTTTCATTATTTCAAAAGCATATATAACGGCAGCCGTGAGCCGCTGAAAAAGGCAAAAAACCGAATAACCGTTGAGGACGGAAAGCCCTGCGGCAGTCTCTATGAATATGCCTGCGAGGTTGTTTGGTACGGCAGAAATCAGGGCGCCGCTCTTTATTCCTCGGATTGCTACAACCCGACATTTATTGATTTGGAGGAGCAAAAGTAAAATGCAGACAAAGAATAATACAAATTTTAAAAGCAGACTTGCGGCGGCGGTTATTATTTTTGCCGCCGTGTGCGCCAAAAGCTTTTTCGGAATCGGAACAAGAGGCCGTCTGGGTCTTTTGCAGATTGCCTCGGTTCTTTTTGCAAGCGTTGCCGTTTCTGCAATGATAAGCTTCGGAGCTTTCGGAAAATGCGAAAGGCTCCTTTCGGGTCAGGGGATTACGGGCGTGCTTCTGCTTGCGTTTATCATGCTTGCTCCTTTGGGCAAAACCATTGTTTCGGTTGAACTCCTGATTTCTCTCGGCTTTGCGGCGGTTATTATTCTCTTTTCGGCATATCCCGAATGGATTCTTTTATGCGCCATTCTTGCCGAATGTATTGCGGTTTTCTTCGATTATGCCGCCGTTGCCTGCCTGCCTGCCGCTCTCGGTGGGGCGGTCGTTGCGTTCTCTCCGAAAATCGGCAAGGCAGATAAAAGGAGAAAGATTGTTTTTGCAATTTCGTCAGCAATCATGCTTGCTTTAACCGTTTATGCTTTTTATGTCCGCAGATTCACGGCGGTTTTGCAGTTCAATAAGTGGCTTATTGCTTATTCGGTTCCTGCGCTTCTGATTATGGCGGCGCTGATTGCCCTTGCGGTTTATTCTGTCAAAGTCAAAAATTATGCAGAAGCAGTCGGATACATTATTCCCGCCGTTTTTGAAGCGGTTTTGCTGACCATGGGCAGAGATACAATTTTCACTTCAACCTCGGCTTTGCTGATTATGCTTTTCGTTCTGTGCGGCAAAGACACGGCGGCGGCAAAGGCGGGAGACAAGGTGACGGCTTATCTCGGAAAGCTTTGCAAAAAACAAGCGGATTAATAATGAAGTCAGGACATCCGGATAATCGGAGGTCCTGACTAATTCATTTCAATGCTTTTCGGGACATTGGGAATGTCGTTATACGGCGTTTAAGTTGATTCTGTTTCGTTTTTATCTGTTTAATAATTTATTCTATCTGCTCTTCAAATAAAAACAACATTTTTCTTCATAAATATTGCAAACTCGTAATAATTTTACAAAAATCTATTGATTTATCATTTATGATTTGATATAATCCTAACCATATAGAGGGCAATTGGGCTTGTTTCACGATCGTTGTTAGTTACATCTGACAGGCAAAATTTCGCTCTGTAATCGAGGAACGGTTTTTGCACAATGAAAATGAAATAAAAAGAGAGGGGTTAAACACATGGAGAATTACCAGTATCAGCAACAACCACAGCAGCCGATCGCTCAGAGACCGGCAAATCAGCTTACTTGCAACAGAGGAGCTGTTAAAGCCATTCTTCTGTCCATTATTACTCTTGGAATATATTCAATTGTTCTTTATACAAAAATGGGCGAAGAAATCAATATAACCGCAGGCAAATTTGACGGCAAAAAGACAATGAATTATTGCCTCTTATTCTTTATTGTTGGTCCGCTGACTCTTGAAATCGGAACGCTTGTTTGGTTCCACAATTTCAGCAGCCGTATCGGCAATGAACTTGCCAGAAGAGGCATTAATTACAAATTCAGCGCAGCTGATTTTTGGCTTTGGAACGTTCTTGGTATTCTTATCGGCATTGGTCCTTTTGTGTATCTTCATAAGGTCACAAAGGCAATTAATTTAATTAATCAGGATTACAACACTAGAGGCTAATTATTATTATTTTCATTGTGCATTAAAACATGCCCGAGAACAATCTCGGGCTTTTTTCTGTTATTAATTCTTAATCCGTCTTCGGCACTTACTTTGCTCCGCAAAAGCTGATTTAATGAAATCCTTGCCATGCAAGGATGAAATCTGTTTCACAGATGAAATCCACGGTTGTGGATGAAATTAAATCCGTCCTCTTATTCCGACGAAGTCGGATTTCATCATAAAATGATTTCATCCATCGAAGATGGATTTATTCCGTACAAAGGACGGATTTAGTTGAAAAAAGCACTTGCTTTCGCAAGTGCTTTTTTCATGGCTGGGGAATAGGGATTCGAACCCCAACAAACAGAGTCAGAGTCTGTCGTGCTACCGTTACACTATTCCCCAATGTAACTCGCATATGGGCTACGGATATATATTATACACAATTGATTGAAAAAGTCAACATTTTTATGAAGATTTTTTCAAAAAATCCGGATTTTTTTTGTAATCCGTTAATTTATCGGAATAAAATAAATTCGCTATTGTAAACCGACTCGGATTATATTAAAATAGGTTTTGAAAAAACAGTTCTTTTATTCAAAATCGGTGATTAACATGAAAAATATTCTTAAAAAATTGATAGGCGTTAAAACCCGCAGGCGGATTCTTGAATTTTTTAACAGGCTCTGGTGCGCTTTCTGCCGCCGTCTGCCGCTTCGGAATGTCGTTCTGTTTTATACGATAAGAGCAGACGGCAAATTGCTCGACAATGCAAAAGCGGTTTATGACGCTTACGAGGGCAAAAAGATTGTTTTTGCCCATATGCTCCCGCATTCGGTCAAAATAAAACCGCTTGCCTATTATTATCTGCTGACAAGCCGCGTTATCGTGACCGACGACTATGTTCGCTACATGAGGGCGGTCAAGCTCAGAGAGGGTCAGAAGCTTTTTCAAATATGGCATGCCTGCGGGGCATTCAAAAAATTCGGGCTTGACGCTCCGTCAAGGCTTACGACTGCTGAGGAGAGAGCCACCCATTCGCAGTATTCCGCCGTTGCAGTAACTGGCGAGGGCTGCCGGAAATTCTATGCGGGCGCTTTCGGAATCAGCGAGGATATTTGTCTGCCAATCGGTCTGCCGAGAACGGATAAAATTCTTAACGGCGCAGACGGGCTTAAAAACAGCATTCTTGAAAAATGTCCTCAGCTTAAAGGGAAACGCATTTATCTTTACTGCCCGACCTTCCGTGAAAAAGACGGAAAGAATGTTGAGTATGACCCCGAAATCGATTGGGCATCGCTCAGCGCCGGACTTGCCGATGACGAGGTGTTCGTTATCAGGCGGCATCCGATAATGAATTACAGGCTCTGCGGCGGTGAATATAAGAATATTATTGACCTTTCCGAGCAGTCAACGCTTGAACTGATTGCGGCGTGCAGCGTTCTGATAACCGATTATTCTTCGGTTATCTATGACGCCTGCCTGCTCGATGTGCCGACGGTGTTCTACTGCCCCAATTATCGGGAGTACGAGCGGGGCTTTTATCTCAGCTTTCCCGAGGATTTGCCGGGCGAGATGGTGACAAGCGGCAAAATGCTGACAGATGCTGTCAGAAATGCAGAAAAAAATCCGCCCGTTTCCAAAATCGAAAAATTCAGAAACGAGCAGATGTCAGCTTGCGACGGTCATGCCGCCGAGAGAGCGGCGGCGATTATCAGGGATTGGATGAAATGATTCTTTCAAACACCCTGCGTGTATTGTCGCTGTCAATATAGTCAAAATTGAATTCCCTGAATCGGCGCAGTTTTTCCTCGTCGTTTCGGGGATTTTTTATCGCATCAATAACCTCATGGAAGCTTTCGGCAACCGTACCGGGAACATAGGATTTGTAGTCATAATAGAAAGAGCGTTCTTTTTGGTATTCTTCAAGGTCAAACGCAAAGAATATGCAGGGCTTTGAGAGCAGGGCAAAATCCATGCAGACCGACGAATAATCCGTAATAAGTATATCGCATATCAGGGCAAGCTCCGTGATGTTGCTTCCCGTGACATCAACGCCCGGAACCGTGCGTTCGGAGTGGATCTGCGGATGAAGCTTTGTCAGCAAAGCATATTCGCCGCCGAGCTTGTCATTAAAGGCGTTTATATCAATCATGTCAACAAGCCTTGAGTCCGCCTCGGCATCGTCACGGAAGGTCGGGGCGTAAAGTACAAGCTTTTTTCCCCTGCATTCGGGATGAAGGCTGTCAAAGCTTTCACGCATGGCGTCAGGATTATTTTCTTTCATAAGAAAATCAATTCTCGGTGCGCCGAGCGGCAGTACCTTTTCTTTGCTGACGCCGAACGCCTGAGCATATACGGGCGCAATATTCTTTGAGGAGCAGACAACATATGTAAGCTTTTGACCGCTTCTTCTTTCTCTTTCGGCAATATCCGAGCTGAGCGGCAGGGATAAACCGAACTTTTTGAATGCTCCCTCGGCGTGCCAAAGCTGAGTGACAACAGCCTCGGGGCTGAAATTCAGAGAAGCCATGGGCATGAAATTATCGTTGAGAAAAACATATTTTGAGGTTGCAAGCGCCTTTGCTTTCAAAGTGAAAAATCCCGCCGCTTTAAGGCAGGATATCATAAAAGCTTTAACGCCCGAAGAATCGAGCCTTAAATCTTGCGTTGAAATTGTTACGGTTTCAAAGCCACCCTTTTCTTCAACATAGGAGCGCAAGGCGCTAAGAGAATCGCCGTTTCCGCCGTTATGGGGAGCAACGAAAGCAATTCTGTTCTTCTTAACGGGAAATATGCGGCTGAGATTGAAAAACAGGGCATAAAGCGAATAAAAAAACTTTTTCAAGTTAAACACCCGTAAAAATTATTTGCTCAGTAATGATTTGATTTTCGGGAGCAAAAGTGCTCCGATTTTTATGAGAAAATCGGGGAAAAATCCGAATTTCGGGGAGCGTTTGAGCAGAGAAGCGATTTTCAGAAATCTTCGGTCAAGCGGTTTCTTGCCGCCGAGAGTGATAACGAGCTTTCCCTTTGCCGCAGACCTTGCGGCTTTTTTGAAGCCCTTTTCAGGCAGAAAAACAACATTTTCGTGCCTTTCAACCTTTGAATCCGAGGTTATCAGTTCAAAATACGGCATTGACTGAGCGTAAAGCGATTTAACAAACTCATCAGACGGGGCTTTTGAAATAATGCTGACAAACGGAGAATCGGCAATTTCTTTTTTGCTGAAAACGGGTTCTCCGATATCCTTAACGGCTTCTCTGCATTTTTTCAGCGAGTCCTCGGTCATTTTTGACTGCCATTCGCCGTATTTTATGCCGATAAATGCAAGGGTTTCATCGTCTGCGCTCCACGCCATGCGGTAGAATTCGTTAATCATCGCAAAACAGCTTTTGAGCAGAAGCTCCTGAAGATAATCGGCGGGGTCGTTGCAATAGCCGTCAATCGAGTTCAGAGCGGCGTTATAAATCATATCCATCGAGGCGGAAAAGTCCTTGACAAGGTCAAGACTTATGCGCTGAGTGACGGAAAGACCCTCTTTCGGAGAATGGGTTCTGTATTTCATAACGGCGCCGTAAACTCCCGTGATTCTCGGCCTTGCGGCAAACAGAACCTGCATGAAAAATGCGCCGTCTTCGCTGTATTTAAGGGCAGGGAAACGAACCTTGCCGCCCTTTATCATATCGGTGCGGTAGCATTTGTTGCCGACAAGATAATTGCGGATAAGCCGCTTATCAAAGCAGTCAATGACGGGTTCTTTTGCAAGAGAATCAACGATGGGGTTGGTTTCTCTGCCGCCGTAGCCGAAGCGTTCGATTCTGCAAATAGCAATGTCAGCCTGATTTTTTTCGAGGGCGTCTCTGATTTTTTCGAGCGAATCCCTGCTGAGCAGATCGTCGCTGTCAAGAAACATTATATATTTGCCCTCGGCATGTTCAATTCCGTTGTTCCTTGCTGCCGATACTCCCGCATTCTCCTGATAAAGCGGCAGAATATTGCCGTGCTTTGCGGCGTAGGAGTCAATGATTGCGCCCGTGCCGTCGGTTGAACCGTCATTGACAACGATAATCTGAATATCTTTCAGAGTCTGGTTCAGCAGGCAGTCCAGAGTCTCGGCTATGAAATTTTCGCTGTTATAAGCGGGAACAACGACAGATATTTCCATATATTATAATCCTTATATATTACTTATCCCATTTCAGAACGGTTTTGCCGAAATGGCGGCTGATATCCTGCGCAAAAGCGGTGTGAACATCGGCAAGGCTCTTGATTTCAACAACTCCGCCGATGATGTTTTCAAGATAGGCGGCAATTTTGGGATGCTGTTCAAGCAGCTCCATTGTGCGCTTGAAATCGTCAATTCCGCTGCGGCTTGAGCCGAACAGGCGAAGCCCTTTTTCAAGCACGAGCCTTGTGTTGATATCAACGAATCTTTCGCTTACGCCCATTAAGGAAATTGTTCCCTCGGGATTAATCATGTTGATAATCTGAGCGATTGCAAAGCGTGAACCCTCGCCGCCGACGCACTCAAAGGCGTGGTCGATTTTCAAATCCTCGGGGGAGTGGTCAACATGATATACTCCGTCGGCAAAAGCAAAATAAGCCAGCTTTTCATAGACCGTTCCGAAAACATAAAGCTTCGTTTCGGGATAAAGAGCCTTGACAATCAGGGCGGTGATGAATCCGAGATTGCCGTCGCCCCAGATGCCGATTGAATCCTTTCTTGAATGCGAAAACTTTTCAAATCTGCCGACTGCATGAACGGCAACGCTGATAAGCTCGGCAAAGGAAGCAATCTGAAGATTAAGCCCCTGCGGAACTCTGACGAGTCTGTCAGGCGGCATATCGATATAATCTCTCAGAAATCCGTCATAGCCGCTTGAACAGAAATGACTTGACGGAAGATAGTTTTCTGCTATAACATCGTCATGCTCGGTCGGAATGTTCGGAACGGGAACAACGATTTCGCCCGGCTTGAAGTTCCCCGTCGGGTCAAAAACAACCTTTGCAACGCACTCGTGAATCAGAGCCATGGGGAGCTTTGCTTTTAAAGCTTCACGGCTTCGGTTGCCGAGATAATAGCGCTGATCCGCCTTGCAGATCGAGAGATAAACAGGGCGAAGAATGACGCTGTTTTTGATATCGGGCTCGGTGCATGCAACATCAATCATTCCGGGAGCAATTAGTCTGTAAACTGCATTAATCATCGGAATCCTTGCCTTTCAAAAGGGTGCGGGCAACCTTCATATCATAAGGATAAGTGATTTTGATATTGAATACCTCGCCCTCCACCATGTAAACATCCTTGTTCTTTATTGAAAAGATTTTGCAGGCGTCGGTCAGAATTGCCTTTTCGTTTTCCGTCAGGCTCGAAAGCACTCTTTCAAGCTCTTTCAGGCGGAAAGACTGCGGGGTCTGACCCTGAAACATCTTTTTTCTGTCGGGGATTGAGGTTATCATTTTCCCGCTTTCGCTCTCAACAATCGTGTCGGTTGCGGGGATAACCGTGTCGCAGGCGCCGTATTTGAGCGCCGCTTCAACATTTTCTTCAATTATTCTGTGAGTAACGAACGGTCTGACTGCGTCATGGGTAACAATGACTGTGTTTTCGTCCGTTTCGCAGTTTTCGTTAATATAAGCAATGGCGTTTTCAAGCGTTCCGTTTCTGGTTGAGCCGCCGGGAATAACGCTGATTTTTTTGCCCTCGGGGATATGCTTTTTGATAAGGTCGATAGTGTGAGCCACCCACGCCTGAGGGCAGAGAACGAGAATTTCGTCAATTCTGTCATTAACAAAGAATTTTTCAATTGTGTGAATAATAACAGGCTTTGAGCCAAGCTCAAGATACTGTTTCGGAGTGTCCGAATTGCCCATGCGGCTGCCGATGCCGCCGGCAAATACTGCCGCTATAACCATAATATCAGCCCTTTCTTATTTTCCTTTAACCATGTCGCCGTATTTCTCGCAGATTTCCTCTGCACTGCCCTGAGCGATGATTCTGCCCTTGTCAAGTATTATCGCCTTGTTGCAGATGTTGAGCACCTGATCAACGGAATGGGAAACGAAAAGAACGGTGATTCCCTTGTCAAACATCGAGCGGATTTTCGCTTCGCTCTTTTTTCTGAATTTTGCGTCGCCGACCGAAAGAACCTCGTCAAGTATCAGTATTTCAGGCTCAACTGCGGTTGCAATTGCAAATCCGAGCCTTGCCCTCATTCCCGATGAATAGTTTTTGACGGGAACCTCGATAAAATCCTTAAGCTCCGAAAATTCAACGATTTCGTCATATTTTTCATCAATGAATTTTCTTGAATAGCCCATCGTTGCGCCGTAAAGATAAATATTTTCCTTGCCGGAATAATTCATGTCAAAGCCTGCGCCGAGCTCAAGCATCGGAGCGATAACGCCGTTGACCTTGACGGTTCCTTTGGTGGGCTTCAAAACTCCTGCAATAACCTTCAGCAGAGTGGATTTGCCCGCTCCGTTGAAGCCGAGAACGCCTACTCTGTCGCCCTTTTCAACGGTAAAGCTTATATCGTTAAGAGCCCAGAATTCGGTGAAATGAAGCTTCCTTGTCAGAAGCTTGATAACATATTCTTTAATGTTGTCAACCTTTTCTTTGTTGAGATTGAACATCATGCTCATATTGTCAACAACTATTGCCGGTTTGCTCATATGCTTTTCCTTTCCTCAGATATGAAGGATGAATTTATCCTGGTTTTTATAGAATGCCCACAGCCCGATAAATACCGTCAGCAGGCTGAAGCCGAGCGAATAGTAGAGCCAATTCGGGTTAAACATCTCGCCGAAAAGCACACAGCTTCTGAACATGTTGGTTATTGAATAAAGCGGGTTTGCCATCAGAGCCATTCGGAACAGCTTGCTGTCAATATGAAGCTGTTCAACCTGATAGAATATCGGGGTGATATAGAAAAGCAGGGTGCAGAAAACTTCATAAAGATATTCGACATCCTTGAAGAACACTTCAAGCGTGCTGAGCAGCAGACCGACTCCGAGGCAAAGTATCAGCAGAATAACAATCGGAATCGGAGAGAGGAAAACATAGGGAGTGATGTGCGGCTGCTTGTCTGAGAAAAAGTAGAAAAAAACAATGAAACAGACAAGCACGAGCAATGAAATCAGGAAGGTCACGAAGGTTGAAATAACATTTGAAATGGGATAAATGTATTTCGGAACATAAACCTTTTTGATAACCGAAGCACTGTTGCGGATCGAGCGCATTGCCCGCTTTGTTGACTGAGTGTAAAATTCAAAAATCAGACGGCCGCAGAGCAGGTAGATGGGGTAGTTGACCATCGATGCGCTCTTGTTGCCGAAAACGCCGCCGAAAACCATAACAAGAACAAGAGTTGTCAGCAGCGGCTGCAAAAATGTCCAGAAAATGCCGAGAACGGAGTTTCTGTATTGCAGTTTTATGTTTTTACGGACAATCTCATAGAGGAGATATCTGTATTTATAGAAATTCTTCAAATATTTCATAGATTTTCCGTTTCCGCTTATTTCAAGCCCCATTTTGCAAAATAATGCACCATGGAATTAATCTGAATAAGCTTTAGCTTAAAATTCTTTTTGGATTCTCTGCCCCATTCGTGGTAAACGGTCGCTCCGGGATAATAAACGGTTCTGCTCCTTTGGTTGACCTCACGGGTCAGGTCGCAGTCTTCAAAATACATGAAATAGCGTTTGTCGAAGCCTCCGAGCTCCTTGAAAAGCTTTGTTCGGATAAACATGAAGCAGCCCGTGGCGTTTTCAATATCAACGGGCTTTGAAAGGTCGCAGTCCAGCATGGCATATTTACGGAGCGTTTCGCCCGGCTCGCCGCTGCCCCTCATTCTGCTTGCCGCAAGAAAGACGGGGCTGGGATTGCGCTTGCCGAGAATCTGAAGCCTGCCGTCAGGGAACCTGATTTCGGGCGAAACCATCCCGACATCTCCGTTATTTTCAAGAAAATCAACAAGCTTTGAAATAACATCGTCACGAACGATAATATCGGGGTTGATGATGGCGTGATAGTCTGAGTCGAGCATATCAAGAACGGTGTTATGGCCTGCTCCGAAGCCGACATTTTTGCTGTTTCTGATAACGGTAACCTGGGGATAGTTCTTTTCTATATGTTCAATCGTTCCGTCGGTTGAGCCGTTGTCAACAACGAAAAGGCGGAACGGAACCTCGGTGCATTTGAAAAGCGAACCCAGAGCATTGTCAATGGTTGCAATGTTGTTATAGGTCACTATGCAGCCGGTAACGGTTTTGTTCATTTATTCATTTTTCCTTTCCAAGGCACATATTGGAAATTATTTGTGACGGCGAAAGCGGTCACTTTAAGGTGATGGGAGTTGAACACAATATGCCGAAAATTTGATATTACGGCGTAT
>JBJEQC010000100.1:0-18883 GCA_051881555.1 Acutalibacteraceae bacterium | reverse complement strand
GATTGATAAGCTGACGGTTAAATTATTGTATACTTAAACACACAAATTCCGATTTATTTAAGCAGTTCAAGCAATTCCGAGGGGCGGTCGATAATATAATCCGCTCCGTTTTCGGCAAGAATCTCTCTGCCTCTGAAGCCCCATGAAACGCCGATGCAGGGGATTCCCGCATTGTGCGCCGTTTTGCAGTCAACATCCGAATCGCCGACATAAACGGCTTTTTCTTTCGGAACACCGAGCTTTTTAAGAGCAGCATATACTCCGTCGGGCTGCGGCTTCTGAGCAATGCCGTCAACCTGGCCGATTGCTTCGTCAATCAGTCCGCCGAAGAATTTCTCAACGATATCTGCCGCCGCTTCCTGCATCTTGTTTGTGACAACCGCAGTCTTTATCCCTTTATTTTTCAAGGCTTCAAGCATCGGAATAATCCCGTTATAGGGCTTTGTTTCAACAAGCGAATGGGATTTATAATGCTCCTTGAAAATTGAAAGGCATTGTTCGGATTTTTCATCGGGAGTGTTTTCGGGAACGCTCAGATAAATCAGCCGTCTGACCCCGTTGCCGACAAAGCACCTTACCTCGTCAAGACTTCTTTCGGGAAAATTCATCTCTCCGAGAGCATAATTCACGCTGTTTTTAAGATCCGTCAAAGTGTCCGTCAGAGTGCCGTCAAGGTCAAATACAACAGCTTCAATTTTCATATGACTCCCCTCTTTCGTGTATATAAAACAATCGGCGGCAAAAAAGCCGCCGTTATTTTTATTTCTTGTTTTTGAATTTATCAAAGAAGCCTTCCTTGCCGTTTCCGACGGGTGCGCCTCTCTTAACGCCGAGCTCCTTTTCAAGCTCAACAAGCAGTTCTTTCTGCCTTTGAGTGAGGTTCTTGGGAACATCAACGATAATGCGGACAAGCTGGTCTCCCCTGCCTCTGCCGTTGAGCACCTGAATACCCTTGCCTCTGAGGCTGAATACGGTTCCCGACTGCGTGCCTGCGGGCAAATCAAATTTAACATCTCCGTCAAGCGTCGGAATGCGAAGATTATCGCCGAGCGCCGCCTGAGTGAAGCTGACATGCTGTTCAAGCCAGACATTGTAGCCGTCACGCTCAAAATATGCGTGAGGTCTGACATATACGGCAACCTTCAGATCTCCGCTCGGACCGCCGTTTACGCCCGAATTGCCTGCTCCGCTGATGTTGAAAATCTGTCTGTCATCGATACCTGCAGGTATGTTGACATCGACCGAAGCTCTGCTGCTGACTCTGCCCGTTCCTCTGCACTTCTGGCAGGGGTCGTCAATGACCTTGCCCTTTCCCTGACATCTCTGGCAGGATTTCTGAGTTGAAATTACGCCGAACGGAGTTCTCTGCTGAACATTGACATAGCCTCTGCCCGAGCATTCGGGGCAGGTTCTTGCGCTCGTGCCCGCCTTTGCGCCCGTGCCGTGGCAGTCGGGGCAGGTGTCAACACGGTTAACCTCCACGGTGCGCTTGCAGCCTTTTGCGGCTTCCTCAAACGAAATTGTAACCTTCGTCTGAATATCCTCGCCTCTGCGGGGACCGTTGGGATTGGACTGCCTTCCGCCGCCGAAGCCGCCGCCGAAGAACGAACCGAAAATATCGCCGAGATCGCCGAAGTCAAAGCCGCCTGCCTGACCGTATCCTCCGCCGCCTGCACCGTAATTGGGATCAACTCCGGCATGGCCGAACTGATCGTAACGGGCTTTTTTCTGGCTGTCGGAAAGCACCTCATAGGCTTCGTTGACTTCCTTAAACTTGTTCTCGGCTTCTTTATCACCCGGATTCAGGTCCGGGTGATACTGCTTCGCCTTTTTTCTGTATGCTTTTTTTATTTCATCCTCGCTCGCATTTTTATCAACGCCGAGGACTTCATAATAATCTCTTTTGTCTGCCAAGAGAATTACTCCTTTTGGAACGGAATATTACTGATTGTTGTCGTTAACATCCGTGTAGTTTGCTTCGGTGTAACCCTCACCGCCGGGTGCCGCACCGCCCTGCTGAGCCTGAGCCGCTTCTGCCGCAGCCTTATAGAGCTTCTCGGAGACTTCATGGAACTTATTGGTAAGCTCTTCCTGACGGGACTTGATAAGCTCGATATCCTCGCCCTTGAGAGCTTCCTTGAGGGCTTCAATCTTTTCGTTAACGGCATTCTTCTCGTCCTCGCTGAACTTATCGCCGTTTTCGCTGATGAGCTTCTCGCTCTGGTAAACCATCTGATCTGCAGCATTGCGGACATCAACGCTCTCACGGCGCTGTTTATCCTCCTGAGCGAAACGCTCCGCATCTGCAACAGCCTTGTCGATATCCTCCTTGGACATGTTGGTTGAAGATGTGATTGAAATTGACTGCTCTTTCTGAGTGCCGAGATCCTTTGCGGAAACATGAACTATGCCGTTTGCATCTATATCGAAAGTAACTTCAATCTGAGGGATTCCTCTTGGAGCGGGCATAATGCCGTCAAGATGGAATACGCCGAGAGTTTTGTTATCCTTTGCAAATTCTCTTTCGCCCTGAAGAACATGAACCTCAACAGAGGGCTGATTATCGGCAGCCGTTGAGAAAATCTGGCTCTTCTTAACGGGAATTGTGGTGTTTCTGTCGATGATCTTTGTGTTTATGCCGCCCATGGTCTCAATGCCGAGTGAAAGCGGAGTAACATCAAGAAGCAGAAGTCCGGTAACCTCGCCGCCGAGAACGCCTGCCTGGAGAGCTGCGCCGATTGCAACGCACTCATCGGGGTTGATGCCCTTGAAAGGCTCGGAGCCCATGAACTTTTTGATTGCTTCCTGAACGGCGGGGATTCTTGAAGAACCGCCGACCATGAGTACCTTATGAATATCGGAGGGCTTCAGACCCGAGTCGCTCATTGCCTGACGGACGGGACCCATTGTTGCGTCAACAAGGTCTGCTGTCAGCTCGTTGAACTTTGCTCTTGTGAGAGTGGTTTCAAGGTGTTTGGGGCCTGTTGCATCGGCTGTGATGAAGGGAAGGCTGATGTTTGAGGTTGTAACGCCCGAAAGCTCAATCTTTGCCTTTTCTGCGGCCTCTTTAAGACGCTGCATGGCCATCTTGTCGCCTCTGAGGTCGATGCCCTGCTCAGCCTTGAAGCCGTCGGCAAGCCAATTGATTATTCTCTGATCGAAATCATCGCCGCCAAGACGGTTGTTTCCTGCGGTTGCAAGAACTTCCTGAACGCCGTCGCCCATTTCGATAATCGAAACATCGAAGGTGCCGCCGCCAAGGTCGTAAACCATGATTTTCTGATCGGTTTCCTTATCGATACCGTAAGCAAGAGCCGCAGCCGTGGGCTCGTTGATGATTCTCTTAACCTCAAGGCCTGCAATCTTGCCTGCGTCCTTGGTTGCCTGTCTCTGAGAGTCGGTGAAATAAGCGGGAACGGTGATAACCGCCTCGGTTACCTTCTCGCCGAGATATGCTTCAGCGTCTGTTTTGAGCTTCTGAAGAATCATTGCTGAAATTTCCTGCGGAGTGTACTTTTTGTCGTCAATCGAAACCTTATAATCGGAACCCATCTGTCTCTTGATTGAAGAAACGGTTCTGTCGGGGTTTGTGATTGCCTGTCTCTTGGCAACCTGACCGACCATTCTTTCGCCTGTCTTGCCGAATGCAACAACTGACGGAGTTGTTCTTGCGCCCTCGGCGTTTGCGATAACTACGGGCTCGCCGCCCTCAATAACTGCTACGCATGAATTTGTTGTGCCTAAGTCAATACCTATAACCTTTGACATGATTAATTTCCTCCTAAATATATTAATGGATATTTTTTACTGAATTTATTATCAGGTGTTTGCAACCTTGACTACCGCTTCTCTGACTATCTTATCGCCGAGCCTGTAGCCCTTTGTGAACACCTCGGCAATCGCATTCTCGCCGAGCTCCTCATCCTCAACGGTCATAACCGCATTGTGGATGTTCGGGTCAAATTCGTCGCCTCTTTCGCCGTAAGCCTCAACGCCTATTTTTTTAAGGATATCTTGAAACTGATTGAAGATAAGCTCGATTCCCTTGCGGTAATCCTCAAAGCTTCCGTCGGTATTCTCAGCCGCTCTGCCGAAATTATCGATTACGGGGAGCAGGTCTTTGACGACATCGGCTTTTGAATTTGAATAAGCGTCCTGCTTTTCTTTTTGGGAGCGTTTGCGGAAGTTATCGTATTCGGCGCAAAGCCTCAAAAACTGCTCGTTCTTTTCGTCAAGAGCCTTTTGGAGCTTTTCCGCTTCACCGCCCGACTTTTTTTCTTTTGATTTGGTTTTTTCTTCTGCTTTAGCTTCGGTTTTTACCTCATCGGGAGTTTCGGGATTGGTTTTTTCCTTTTTCATTTTAGCTTCCTTTCTATTCTTCGATGGCCTGCGTAATCATTTTGCCGACAAGGTTTGTCAGATATTTAACACAGGGAATAATGTTTTCATAATCCATTCGGGTCGGGCCGATAAGACCGATTGTTCCCGAATCCTTGCCGCCGACGGAATATTTTGCAACAATCACGCTTGAATTTGCAAGCTGACGGTAAAGATTCTCTCTGCCTATTTTAACATCAAGCGGGCTTGTTATACCGTCCATAACTGCCGATATCGGCTCTCTTTTATTAAGAAATTCAAGCAATTCAACGGCGTCGCTGCCGTAATCCTTGCAGAAGAACAGATTTGAACTGCCCCCGAGAGTGATTCTTGAATTTGCCGTGCTGCCGGCAAGCTCGCAGACCGCCGCCATGAGCGGAAGCATCGCAAGTGCGTCGCCGTCAACGGAAGCCGCAACCGTCTGCATTGAAACAACGCTTATTTCAGACGCCGGTTTGCCGATGATGCAGGAATCAACAATGTTATAGAACTCCTCGCATATTTTCGGGGTAAGCTCGCAGTCAAGCCTGCAAAGCCTGCTTTTGAGGATTCCGTTTGAGGTCAGCAGAACCAGCATTGCCGAATGAACGCCGACGGGAACAAGCTCAATCTTGCGGATTATCATTGCATCGCCGCCCGGAGCGGTTGAAACGCAGGCGCATTTTGTTAAATCCGCCAGAACATTGCTCGCCTGAACAATCAGCTTTTCGGGGTCGCCTGCCGCCGAAGAAACGCCCGCCTCGAGCACTCTGCGGTTAAGCTCGTCAATCTCTCTGGGCTTCATGAGATTATCAACATAATATCTGTATCCCTTTTGGGAGGGCACTCTGCCTGCCGAAGTGTGCGGCTGCTCAAGATAGCCCATTGCGGCAAGCTCGCTCATTTCGCTGCGAATCGTTGCCGAGGATACCGACATCCCGGTTGTTGACAGCAAACCCTTTGAGCCGACCGGCTCGCCTGTTTTGATATACTGCTCAACAACGGCAGCCAAAATCTGCTTTTTTCTTTCGCTAAGCTCCGACACCTTCAACACCTGCCTTTCAGATTGAGTGCTAATTTTGGCACTCTTGACTATCGAGTGCCAACTACGGTTATTACTATACCCCTTTCACGCCGTTTTGTCAATATTTCAATTGTAAACACTTTGTTAAATTGTGTTAATTATTTGTGACAGAATTACCAAGTGAATTGCCGTTACGGTCAAAATTACTGTATTCCGATAATTGACCGTTCGGAAACAATAAAATTCTTGACCTCGGCAATATAATTTGGTATTATGATATATTATAATGTATCAAATAAAGAAACCGATAATTACCGATATCAAGGAGAATAAAAAATTGGCTGTATCAAAGGATAAAATCAGAAATTTCTGCATTATTGCACACATTGACCACGGCAAATCCACCCTTGCCGACAGACTGCTTGAAAAAACAAAGTCGGTCGCTTTGCGTGACATGACCGCTCAGCTTCTCGACAAAATGGATCTTGAGCGTGAGAGAGGAATCACAATCAAGGCTCACGCCGTTAAGCTCGATTATCTTGCCGAGGACGGCGAAAACTATGTTCTGAACCTCATCGACACCCCGGGTCATGTTGACTTTAACTACGAGGTTTCCCGTTCGCTTGCCGCCTGTGAGGGCGCAATTCTTATCGTTGACGCTTCTCAGGGCGTTGAAGCTCAGACGCTTGCGAACACATACCTTGCCCTTGACCATGACCTTGAAATTGTGCCTGTTATCAATAAAATAGACCTGCCCTCAGCAGACCCTGACAGAGTTTCCGCCGAGGTTGAGGATGTTATCGGCCTTGACTGCTCCGAGGCTCCGAGAGTTTCGGCAAAAACGGGTCAGAACATCGAACAGGTGCTTGAACATATCGTTAAGGATATCCCCGCACCCAAGGCAGACGACACTCTGCCACTCAGAGCGCTTATTTTCGATTCGGTTTACGACAGTTACAAGGGCGTTATTGTTTATGTCAGAATTAAAGAGGGAAAAATAAAGCCCGGCGACACCATGAGAATGATGGCTACCGGAGCGGAATTTACCGTTGTTGAAACGGGCTATATGAGAGCCACCGAGCCCGAACCCTGCGCCGAGCTGACGGCAGGTGAAGTCGGTTACATCACCGCTTCAATCAAAACTGTCGGCGATGCAAGAGTCGGCGACACCGTCACAACCGCCGAAAACCCCGCCGCAGAGCCTCTGCCCGGCTACCGCAAGGTTAACCCGATGGTTTTCTGCGGAATTTATCCCGCCGACGGCGCAGACTACGAAAATCTGCGTGATGCTCTTGAAAAGCTTCAGTTAAATGACGCCGCATTGAGCTTTGAGCCCGAAACCTCGGGCGCACTCGGCTTCGGCTTCCGCTGCGGCTTCCTCGGTCTGCTTCACCTTGAAATCATTCAGGAACGGCTTGAAAGAGAGTATGACCTTGACCTTGTAACCACCGTTCCGAGCGTTATCTATAAGATTAATCTCACCGATGGCTCAATGATTGAAATTGACAACCCCACCCACTACCCCGACCCCGCAACAATCGCATCCTGCGAAGAGCCCTTTACAGACGCTCATATTTATGCGCCCGCAGAATATGTCGGAACAATAATGGATCTTTGTCAGGACAGGCGTGGCGTTTTCAAAAACATGGACTATATCACAACCGACAGGGTTGATATCCATTATGAACTCCCGCTCAACGAAATAATCTATGATTTCTTCGATTCGCTCAAATCAAGAACAAGGGGCTACGCCTCGTTCGATTATGAAATATCCGATTACAGAAAATCAAATCTTGTTAAGCTCGATGTTCTTCTCAACGGCGACATAATAGACGCTCTTTCGTTTATTATTCACTCCGACAAGGCATATTCAAAAGCAAGAAAAATTGCCGAAAAGCTGAAAGACAATATCCCGAGACAGATGTTTGAAATTCCGATTCAGATTGCAATCGGCGGCAAAATCATCGCAAGAGAAACGGTCAAGGCGATGCGCAAGGATGTTCTTGCGAAATGCTACGGCGGCGATATCACGAGAAAGAAGAAGCTTCTCGAAAAACAGAAAGAGGGCAAGAAGAGAATGCGCCACTTCGGAACGGTTGAAGTGCCCCAGGAAGCATTCATGGCGGTTCTCAAGCTTGACGATGACAACTGATATGCAACCGATAGGCTTATATCTGCACATTCCGTTCTGTAAAGGCAAATGCCCTTACTGCGACTTTTATTCCGTCACTCCGAAAGGCGGTATAATTGACGGTTACACCGAGGCTCTCTGCCGCAAAATTGAGAGCGAAAATCGAATTTTTGACACCGTTTATTTCGGCGGCGGAACTCCGTCGCTTCTCGGAAGCGAAAGAATTGCAAAAATAATGAGCGTTATTAAACGCACGGAAAACTGCGAAACAACGCTCGAATGCAACCCGTCGGACACGGGCGGAATAAATTCCGATTTCGACTTTTATGCCGTAAAATTGAGCGGTATCAACAGAATTTCAATGGGCTTGCAGAGCGCAAACGATGATGAACGCCGCTTTCTCGGCAGGCGTTCGGGCGCAGACGATGCGGCAAGAGCCGTTGAAAAAGCGCAGGCGGCAGGCATCGAGAATATCTCTCTTGACCTCATGCTCGGCATTGAGGGGCAGACAAGGGAAAAGCTTAGCGATTCAATCGACTTTTGCGCTTCACTCGGAGTGAAACACATCAGCGCATACATCTTGAAGTTAGAGCAAGGTACTCCCCTTTACAGGCGCAGAGAATCCTTGAAGCTTCCGAGCGAGGACGAAACCTGCAATTTGTATCTTTTTGCCGCTGAAAAGCTTGCCGAAAACGGCTTTATTCAGTATGAAATTTCCAACTTTTCCGTGCCCGGATTTGAGAGCCGCCACAATCTGAAATATTGGCGTTGCGAAGAATATCTCGGCATCGGAGCGGCGGCACATTCCTTTGTTGACGGCAAAAGATTCTTCTATGAAAGAAGCATTGACGGATTTATAAACGGCAATCCTCCTGTCAACGACGGCACGGGCGGAGACAGAGAAGAATATGTCATGCTTGCCCTGCGGCTCACCGAGGGTTTGATTTTCAAAAAGTTTGAATCCCGATTCGGCTCTCCTATCCCCGAGGGCTTTATCCGAAAAGCGGCTGATTTTGAAAAGCACGGTCTGACCCGTGTTGACGAAAGCTCCGTTTCGCTCACTCCCGAAGGATTTCTGCTTTCAAATTCGGTTATCTTTGAACTGATTGAAGAAATATAAGCCTTGCTTTTTACGGTAAAATATGGTATAATTGAAACACAAGGAGGTTTTGAAAATGAAAAAACTTTTCAGCATCGTTATTTCCGCAGCAATTATTGCCGTTTCCCTTTTCTCAATCAACGCTTTTGCGGCAGACCAGCCGAAAACAGACGCTCTGCTTGATAAATTAGACAGCGCAACCGAGTTTTCGGTAACTCTCAAAGCGGGCGAAACAAAGCTTTTCGGTGTTCTTCCCGCCGATGTCACAAACACCTTTGCGGTTAAAGGCAACAACATCTGCTATGAATACGCCTCGGGCGCAATCAAAGCAAGACTTGTTACCGCTGATAAGGATATTTACGGCTTCTTCCCGTCTCTTCCTTTCTTCTATGTTAAAACAACCAATCCTCTCAAGGGCGCGGATGTTTGGGATATGGTCAAAAAAGCCGCCAACTTAACACAGGGCGTTCTTCAATATGTCAAGAGCTACAACGAAACCCTTGACGGAACCGAATACTATGTTGAAGAATATAACGACAGAGAGTTTGTGACAAGCAAATTCTATTATATCGGCGATGATCTGAAGGTTCTCAAGGTTGAGGATACTTCAACCAATTCGATTCAGTATACCTATTTTGAAAATATTTCCTTTACGGTTGACGACAGCGTTTTTGCCGTTCCGAGCGCCGCAATCGATGTTACTCCGATTCTCAAAGGACTTTTCCTTGCGCTCATTGCCGCATAAAACAAAATTATAAAAATAATCGGAGCGTATCCTCATCGGCATTGCCTTTGAAGATACGCTCCTTTTTTGTTTTATACCGCTTTCATTCTCAGCTTCAGATTGTCGCTGATCATTGCTATAAATTCGCTGTTGGTCGGTTTGCCTCTTTCGTTCTGAATCGTGTAGCCGAAATACGAGCTGAGAACATCAACATCTCCTCTGTCCCATGCAACCTCAATGGCATGTCTTATCGCTCTCTCAACTCTTGACGGTGTGGTTTTGAACACCTTCGCAACCGTCGGATAAAGAACTTTTGTTACGGAGCTTATCATTTCGCTGTTATTAACCGACAGTATTATCGCTTCTCTGAGATACTGATATCCTCTGATGTGGGCGGGAACGCCTATCTGATGCATTATCTGCGAAACAACAACCTCCAGATCCTTTACGCCCGTCTTTTCAGCAACGGAACCGCTAAGGGTTGTAAACTGAATCACTCTTTCCGCAAGCATTGACGGATTATAGGGCTTCAGAAAATAATAATCTGCGCCGCTGTTGAGAACCTCGCTCTCAAACCTTGAATTATCCGTGCTTGAAAGAACCATTACTATCGGTCTTTTTTCAAGGCGCATTGAATCCATTTCTCTGAGCACTCCGAGCGCATCGAGCCTCGGCATAAAACCGTCCATCAGAATGACATCGGGTCTTTCACCCTCTTTGAGCTTTGATATAATCTGAGTGCCGTCCTTGATGACGGTTGACACTTCAAAGCCGTTTGAACGCAAAATGCCTGCCAACTCGTGCGATGTTTCGCTTCCGTCCTCGGTAATCATTGCTTTTAACATTTTTCTCATGGTTTTACCTCCGCTTTTTTGCGGCATCCGCACACTTATGGCACAAGCTGTGCGGCATTGCCTTAGTTCACGGATATATTACCATAAATTGTCAAAATTGTCAATAAATTTTGTGGAATTTTTTGGGAATAATTTCGCAGATTTCGACAGTAAAGCTCTCCGTTATGATGCAAGCGCCTGCTCGGCATTTTTGAGATTATCCATTGTGTCAAGCATCCTTGCGGCAAATATTCCATAGCCCTGATCGGTTGAATTGATGAAAACATGAGTCACCGCCCCGACCAGCATTGAATTCTGAATTATCGGGCTGCCGCTCATTCCCTGAACTATTCCCCCGGTTTTTTCAAGAAGCTCTTTATCCGTGACTTTGATTATCATATTTCTTGTTGATAAATCCGATGACGGATATACTTTGATAATTTCGATATCATAATATTGAGGTCCGCTGTCGTCTATTGTCGTTATCATCTGAGCCTTGCCGACCCTGACCTCGCTTTCAAGCGCAACCGGCACGGTTTTCGCTTCCGACGGTTTCAGAAGATCGCCGAAGATTCCTGTTTCGTGATTAACCCGAAGACTGCCCAAAGCGGCATCCGTGAACACTCCGCAAAGCTCTCCCGGATTGCCTGCGCTGCTTTTATAAAATCCGTTTACCTTTGCTTTAACGGCTTCGCCATTGTTAAGCGGCATAATTTTTCCCGTGTCAACATCGCAGACTCCGTGGCCCAGCCCTGCAAACATTCCCGAGACATTGTCATAAAAGGTTACGGTTCCGATGCCTGCGGAGCTGTCTCTGACCCATATTCCGGCCTTATAACCGCCGTTGACGGAAAGCGCAGGCTTCAGATTAAGCTCAAGAGTTTCTCCTTCTCTGTTAATCCTCAGCCTCAGAGCTTTGCCCTGCGACTGTTCAACTGAGTCTGTGAGCTGCTGAGAGCTGAGAGCCGCCTTGCCGTTTATATGCGTTATTAAATCTCCGCATTTCAGCCCCGCCGCCGATGCAGGGTCAACCGATCCGTTCTGCGTTGTTACCGAATCAACGCTGACAACTATAATACCTTTTGTATACAGCTTGATTCCGAAAACGTCACCGCCGAGCGAAACATATCTTCGCTTGGAGACATTGACTGTCATATCCTTAACCGGAAAAAGTTTCAGAGCGGTAATCTTCGATTTGCAAACCCTGCCGCCGCCCTCGGAAGAAGCCGCCTGAACCGTTTCAACCGTCTGAACCGAATAGATTTCGCCGAAATTCACGCTTTCATCTTCGGTTATGCAAATTTCATCCGGCAGGCTTGACGCACCGTAGGCAACAAAGCCGTAAACAGCCGCACAAAGCACAAAAAGCGCCGCACTCACAGCCTTAAAAAATCGCTTCATCGTTCACCTCCGTATCCTTTTTCGCTTTGCATTTTTTATCGCAAAGCTTTTTGCAGCATTTAAAAATATTTTCGCTGCCTTAATAATTTGGCTCGTATGCAACGCAATAAACGGCGGATAATTAAGCCGTAAAAATTTTTCTCACTTTCAATTATTTATTGCCGAAAAAAACGGATAAAAAATTCAAAAAATTTTTGCTTTTTTATAAAAAAATGCGTGACAAATCAAAAGCTTTATGTTATAATACACATGAAAATAATCAATAGGAATACCAGCATCAGTTCGGATAAATAACCAAAGCAAAAAGTCTCTCATTTTCGAGAGGCTTTTTGCTTTTTATTATTTGGAATTGCCGCACTAAGCGAAGAGCAAAAGAAACAAAGATTGAAATCCATATCTAATTTTACTCCAATTCATTTTGTTGTTGACATATACCCCCGTGGGGTATATAATAAATCTGAATCAAATATTTTCGGAGGCAAGAATGGATAATAAATGTTGCTGCAAAAAGACTAAAGAGCGCACGGAAGAAGAATACAAGAGCCTTATTCACCGCCTTAACAGAATTGAGGGACAAATTCGCGGAATTAAGGGCATGATAGAAAAGAACGCATACTGCACGGATATTCTCGTTCAGTCGTCTGCGGTTTCTGCCGCAATCAACGCTTTCAACAAAGAACTGCTTGCAAATCATATCAGAACCTGCGTTGCAAACGACATCAGAAACGGCAAGGACGAAACGATTGACGAGCTTGTTGAAACACTTCGCAAATTAATGAAATAGGTGAAATAATGGAGCAATATAACATCACGGGCATGAGCTGTTCGGCTTGCAGTGCACGCATCGAAAAGGCGGTTTCAAAGGTCAATGGCGTCACTTCCTGCTCGGTCAGCCTTTTGACTAACTCAATGGCGGTTGACGGCACGGCTTCTGAATCGGAAATAATATCCGCAGTCAGGAACGCAGGCTACGGAGCGTCAAAGAAATCATCGGGAAATGAAAAAAGCTCCGGAAAGCCGCAGAGCGAAGCTTCTGACAATGAATTTCGGGGAATGGTTCGCCGGCTTGCCGCATCCTCTGTTTTTCTGATAATTCTGATGTATTTCTCGATGGGTCATATGATGTGGGGTTGGAGGCTTCCCGCCTTTTTCGACAACAATCATGTTGCCATGGGGCTTGTTCAGCTTCTGCTGACAGCGATAATTATGGTTATCAATCAAAAATTTTTCATCAGCGGCTTCAAAAGCGTACTGCACGGTGCGCCGAATATGGACACGCTTGTTGCCCTCGGCGCGGGAGCTTCGTTCATTTACAGCACATATGCGCTTTTTGCAATGACGGTAGCGCAGACAAACGGAGATATGGCGGCGGTGGAGGAATACATGCACGAATTCTATTTTGAATCCGCCGCAATGATACTCACGCTTATAACAGTCGGCAAAACTCTTGAAGCCCGTTCAAAGGGCAAAACCACAAGCGCATTAAACGGACTTATTAATCTTGCGCCGAAAACCGCAACGCTCATTATTGACGGAGAAGAAAAAAGCGTTCCCGTTTCAGAGGTTGCCAAGGGCAGTATTTTTGCCGTCAGACCGGGCGAGAGCATTCCCGTTGACGGTATTGTTATTGAGGGCGAAAGTGCGGTTGATGAATCGGCTTTGACGGGTGAAAGCATTCCCGTTGACAAGGCGGCGGGTGATTCGGTCAGCGCCGCAACGATAAATCAATCGGGCTATCTGAAATGCGAGGCAGTCAGGGTCGGCGAGGAAACGCTTTTGTCGCAAATTATCAAAACAGTCAGCGACGCCGCCGCAACGAAGGCTCCGATTGCCAAGGTTGCGGATAAGGTTTCGGCGTTTTTCGTGCCTGCGGTTATTCTTATTGCCGCTATCACGGTCGGCGCATGGCTCATTGCGGGCGAAAGCTTCGGCTTTGCGCTTGCAAGAGGAATTTCCGTGCTTGTGATAAGCTGCCCCTGCGCTCTCGGGCTTGCAACGCCGGTTGCAATCGTTGTCGGGAGCGGAATGGGCGCAAAAAACGGAATTCTGTTCAAAAACGCTGTTTCTCTTGAAGAAACGGGAAGAATCCGAACCGTCGCTCTTGACAAAACGGGCACGGTAACCGAGGGCAAGCCGAAAGTTACGGATATTTTTCCCGAAAAAGGCACGAGCGAAACAGAGCTTATCAAGCTTGCTTGTTCGCTTGAATCCCGAAGCGAGCATCCGCTTGCAAAAGCGATTGTTGAAATTTCCCGTGAAAAAGGCGTTGAGCCGCTTGAAATTTCGGATTTTTCCGTTCTGCCCGGCAACGGACTTTGTGCCGAATCGGACGGAAAGCGGATTATCGGCGGCAGTCTTAAATATATCTCGGAAAACGCCGAGGTTTCGGATTATTTAAAATCGGAAGCAAATCGGCTCTCCGAAAGCGGAAAAACTCCTATGCTTTTCGCAAATAATAAAACCGCAGTCGGGCTTATCGCCGTTGCCGACACGGTGAAAAGCGACAGCAGGCAGGCTATAGCGGAGCTTCGTGGCATGGGCATTGATGTTGTGATGCTCACAGGTGACAACGAAAAAACCGCCAAGGCAATCGGCGGTTCGGTCGGGGTTGACAGAGTAATTGCGGGCGTTCAGCCCAACGAAAAAGAAAGCACGGTTCGCTCACTTATGAGCAGCGGAAAAACCGCCATGGTTGGCGACGGAATCAACGATGCGCCCGCCCTGACAAGAGCCGATATCGGCATTGCCATCGGTGCAGGCACGGATATAGCGATTGATGCGGCAGATATTGTGCTGATGAAAAGCAGGCTCAGCGATGTTCCCGCCGCAATCAGGCTCAGCCGTGCAACGCTTCGCAACATTCACGAAAACCTGTTTTGGGCATTTATTTATAACATCATCGGCATTCCTCTTGCCGCAGGAGTTTTTATTCCGATTTTCGGCTGGAGGCTGAATCCGATGTTTGCGGCGGCGGCAATGAGCCTTTCAAGCGTCTGCGTTATTTCAAACGCTCTGAGGCTGAATTTTTTCAATATCAGAAATTCAAAGCACGACAAAAAATACAAATCACATAAAAAGGAGAAAAAAGCTATGACAAAAACAATGAAAATCGAGGGAATGATGTGCGGACATTGCGAAGCGAGGGTCAAGAAAACTCTTGAAGCTCTGCCCGAGGTTGAGAGCGCAGAAGTCAGCCACGAAAGCGGAACGGCTCTCGTCACCCTTAAATCGGATATTTCAAACGAAGCTCTGAAAGCCGCCGTTGAAGCGCAGGATTATAAGGTAACGGAGATTAAATAACAGAGTTTATAAATTATTAAACGGACGGCAAAAAACCGTCCGTTTTTTAATAAAACCGTAGGGACAGTCCTTGCGGCTGTCCGTGAAAACGCATCAAATCTCACGGAACGCCGAGGACGGCGCTCCCTACCGAAAAGCCATATTATTCAATATGACGATTCGGCGGTGAAGTTCACCGTTTTAATAAGTGGAGAATATTTTTTGCCGCATCAATTGATATTTTATACAAATCCTCACGGCAGGTTTTGGTGATTTCGTCAAAAGGTTTTTCGGATTCGCATGAAAAGTAAAGCTCCGAAACGCCGAGGGCTTTAATTTTTTCTGCGCCCTCGCCCCTGCTGCCGCAAATTGCGATAACGGGTTTGCCGAGCCTTGCTGCCCTTTCCGCAATGCCCGAAACGACCTTGCCGTTGACGCTCTGAGAATCAAGTCTCCCCTCGCCCGTTATTATCAGGTCTGCGTTTTCGGCTTTGCCGTCAAACTCCGCCGCATCAAGAATAATATCAATCCCTTTTTTTAGCTCCGCTCCGAGAAACGCAACCGCTCCCGCTCCCATGCCGCCTGCCGCTCCTGCTCCTTCTATTTCCGAAACATCAATATTCAAATCTCTTTTTATGATTTCCGCAATATGGCGCAAGCCCGAATCGAGCCGCTTGACCATTGCTTCATCCGCTCCCTTTTGCGGCGCAAAAACATATGCCGCTCCGCTCTCTCCGAAAAGCGGATTATCAACATCGCATGCCGCAGTCACGGGAATGCCGAGCGTCTTTTCGGGCGCAGTTATCTTGCCGACTCCGGCGAGAGTTCCGCCCGTCGGAACAAAACGGTTGCCGTCTTTATCCTCAAAGCCCCGGCCGAGAGCCGCCGCCAAGCCTGTGCCGCAGTCATTCGTTGCGCTTCCGCCGAGCCCGAGTAAAATCCTTTTCGCTCCCTTATTTACCGCATCTGCGATAAGCTCACCGACCCCGAAAGTCGTTGCCTTTTCGGGATTTTTTCTCTCACCCGCAAGCGGAATCCCCGCACATGCCGCAGTTTCGATAACTGCCGTGCCGTCGCTGAGCATGAGATATCCGGCGCACATTTTCTCCCCGAAAACGCCGCAGACCTCGGCTTTCTCCCTTTTGCCGCCGAGAATATCCCCCAAACAGGCGCAAAGCCCCTCGCCGCCGTCGGCAGCAGGGAGCTTTGTTATTTTTATATCCGGAATTGTGTCCGTGAATGCACGAGCTATGATATCGCACACCTCACGGGCGGTCAATGTGCCCTTGAAGCTGTCGGGCGCAATCAAAACCGAACGCATTATTTCTCAGCCGAAGCCTTTCTGATGTATCTCTTGAAGAAAGCAACTCCGGGAGCAAGAGTTGAAACGGGGATTCTCTCGTTTGTTCCGTGGGTGCAGCGAAGCAGACCGACGGTTACCTTATAGGGAGAATAGCGATAGATATTCTCGCAGATAGGCTCATAATAGCAAGCGTCTGTGCCGCCCATAACAAGATAAGGCGCAACGATATTGTCACTGCTCTCCTGCATGCAAAGCTCTTTGATAACCTTGAATGCTCTTGAATCTGTGGGAGAGAATTTTGAAGCTTCTTTTGATTTGAGAACTTCGATTTCAATATTTTTATTTCTGCAAACCTGCCTTATGTGCTTAACAACATCATCGGTTGTGACTCCGGGCATCTGCCTGAAATTGACGATAACGCTTGCTTTCTGGGGAAGAACATTTGCCGCAGGGCTGCCGTCCGCCATGGTTACCGCCGTTGTTGTTCTGACAAGGCATGCGGCAGGCGGAATATTCTTCATAACCTCTTTAATAACGGGCTGAAGCAGAGGAATGTTGCAGGTAACAAGTCTTGCAGGGTAGGTGCAGTTTCTGCCGAGGCTTGAGAAAAGGTCTCTGACAAACGGCATAAGCTCCGCTTTGAACTGATTGCCCTCAAGGTCTCTGATAACCTCGGCAAGATCGCCGAGAGCCGAGTGAACGGGAGGCTGAGATGAATGGCCGCCCTTTGCGCTGACAGAGATTCTGATATCTGCATAGCCTTTTTCGGCGATTCCAACGCCGACAAGCTGTTTCTTATTCAGAACGCCCTTGATATCAACTGGCAGAATTGCGCCGCCCTCGTCAAGAACGCTGTCAAGATGGATTCCTCTTGATTTGAGCGTTTCCATAATCGCTTTTGCGCCGCCGTTATCCGAGGCAACAACCTCTTCATCCTGACCGAAAAGAAGATAAACATCTCTTTCAGGAGTGAAGCCCTCCTCAAGCAGGGTTTCAACGGCTTCCATAACGCCGATAAGGTGGTTTTTCATATCGAGAGCGCCTCTGCCCCAGATATATTCGCCGTCATTGTAGCCTTCAAAGGGAGGATGCTCCCAATCGCCCTCGGTTCCCGCTGAAATGGGAACAACATCCTGGTGAGAGAGCAGAGCAATAGGGTCAAGGTCGCTGTTGGTGCCTTTCCAATGATAAATAAGGCTCGCCTCGCAGACTACCTCTTTTGTCAGGGTCTTATGAACAAGAGGATAAGCTTCCTCGAGGAACTTGTGGAATTTTTCAAACTGAGAAAAATCTACTTTTTCTTTTTCGGGATAGCTTACGGTTGGAATGCTGATAGCCTTTGAGAGATTTTCCGCAACTCTCTGCTCGTTGACATTCTCTGCCGAAGCGGTTCCGTAATCAACCTTTTCGGGAACGAATTTCGCCGCTTTAACAGCCGTTGCGGCAACTGCTGCAACAGCAGCGCCCGCAATTGCAACGGGAGCAATACGCTTTTTCATTTGGAATCATCCTTTCTGTATTAAACAAAAAACTTACCCAAGCTTTGAGCCGCCTGCTTTTCTCAAGAGCGGCAAAAAAAATCATAACGGGAACAAAACACGCCGTTACCGCAAGTGAAATGCCCACCTGCAATTTACCATTATAAAACAGATTTGAGCAAATTTCAACCACAAAGCACCGTGCGCCCGATCAAAAGAAGCTGAGCTGTGTTGTTTTGGGCAATGAGCTGAGCGCTCCGCCCTCCTCAAGCGACGTTATAATGGATTTTGAAACGCCCGAGCGAATCTGCAAATCCTCAACGGAAAGAAACTCTCCGCCTCCGTCGTTTCTTGCCGCTTCAAGGCTCTGAGCCGCCGCTCCGCCGCAGCCTGCAATCGCCGAAAACGGCAGGCGTATCTTGCCGTCCTCAATAACATAGCGGTTGGCGGTTGATTTATAAATATCAATCGGCAGAATCTCAACGCCTCTTGCCATCATTTCGTTGATAACCTGAAGCGAAGTGAAAGTGCCTTCTTCCTTTGCGGTTGCGGTCTTGGTTTTCATCTTTGCGCTGATTTCGTCCATTTTCTTTTTGACCGCCGCTCTGCCGTTAAGAACGGAAACGGTGTCAATATCTTCGCCTCGGACGGTCATATAGGTTGCATAATATTCCAAAGGATAATAAAGCTTGTACCATGCAAGGCGCAGAGCCGCAATAACATAGGCGGCGGCGTGAGCCTTGGGGAACATATACTGAATCTTCATGCAGGAATCGATGTACCACTGGGGAACGCCGTTATCAAGCATGGCTTTTTTATGATCATCTGTCAGAAGCGTTTTCGCATTGCCCTTTCTGACAATTTCCATTATCTTGAACGCCATACCCTTCTCAACGCCCTTGTGAATCAGATAAACCATGATGCTGTCACGGGTTCCGATAACCTCGGAAATCGTGCAGGTACCGTTTTTGATAAGCTCCTGAGCGTTGCCTATCCAAACATCGGTTCCGTGAGACAGACCCGAAATCTGAAGCATGTCAGAGAAATTCTTCGGCTGAGATTCTATGAGCATCTGACGGACAAACGGAGTTCCGAGCTCGGGCAGAGAAAGAGTTCCCGTTTCGCACTCGATATCCTCTCTTGTAACTCCGAGCGGTTCGGGAGAGGTCAAAAGCTCATAAAGCTTCGGGTCGCAGACATCCGCATCCATGACGGATATATGTGTCATATCCTCAAGGTGTTTATAGAAGGTCGG
>JBJEQC010000099.1:9797-18916 GCA_051881555.1 Acutalibacteraceae bacterium | reverse complement strand
CACCGGCAAAATCATCAGGGTTCCGCAATGCCGATACGGGCTTTAAGACGGAACCGACCGCCAGGGAGGGCTGAACAATGATGACAGCAAAAGAAAAAGTCCAGAGAGCCTCGGCTTCCGTTGCTTTCGACGGGATTTTTAAGTATATCAAAAAAAATCCGTTCGAAAACCTCGTTAAGCTGATTAACCTCTCTCAGAAGCTCATGGGCGGAGCATTTCCCGAAAAGAATTTTGACGCTTTCCGCAAAGCAGTTCAGGACCCCGAAAATGTCTGGAATAAATTCGCAATGAATATCATTAACGAATGCGACCCGTCGGTTATCAAAAAAATGCTTCTTGCTCTCGGTCTGGGTGCGGGAGTCAACGGCACGAAAGCCGTCAGAGAAAACAGAGAAAAATATAAATGCAACATTCCGTTCATCATTCTTTTTGACCCGACAAGCGCCTGCAACTATCATTGCAAGGGCTGTTGGTCTGCCGAATACGGCCACAAATCCAATCTTTCTCTTGACGAAATGCGGAGCATTGTGGATCAGGGAACTAAGCTCGGAACGCATTTCTATATGCTCACGGGCGGCGAGCCTCTCATAAAAAAGGATGAAATTCTCACCCTCTGCGCCGAGAACCCGAACTGTGCATTTCTCGCTTACACCAACGCTTCTCTTATTGATCAGGCTTTCTGCGACAGAATGAAAGAGGTCGGCAACCTCTCGCTTGCTCTGAGCATCGAGGGCACGGAGGAGAGCAACGATTTCCGCAGAGGCGACGGCGCTTATTCAAAGACGATTGAAGCCATGGATTTGCTCAAGAAAAACGGCCTTTTCTTCGGTATTTCCGTTTGCTACACGAGCAAAAACATTCCCTCCGTCACGAGCGACGAATTTCTTGACCTGATGATTGAAAAAGGCTCCCGATTCGGGCTTTATTTCAACTATATGCCCGTCGGCAAGGACGCCGTGGTTGACCTCATTCCCTCGCCCGAGCAGAGAGTTCAGATGTATAAATGGCTCCGCAAGGTCAGAAATTCTCAGAGCGGCAAGCCCATGTTCGTCATGGATTTCCAGAACGACGCAGAATATGTCGGCGGCTGTATTGCGGGCGGCAGAAACTATTTCCACATCAATTCCGAGGGCGACATGGAGCCCTGCGTTTTCATTCATTTTTCGGATTCCAACATCAGAGAAAAAACTCTGCTTGAAGGTCTGAGAAGCCCGCTGTTTCAGGCTTATTGGCACAATCAGCCGTTCAACGACAATCATCTTCGCCCCTGCCCGATGCTTGAAAATCCTCAATGTCTGAGGAAGATTATCGCCGAAACGGGCGCAAAATCAACCGACCTTATCGAAGCGGAGAGCGCAGAACAGCTCTGCTCAAAATGCGACCGCTTCGCCGCCGAATGGAAGCCCGTTGCGGATGAGCTCTGGAACACGACAAAGCATCCCAATCCCAAAACGCAGTTCTACCGTGACACTCCCGAGGGGAAGGCGGAAAAAGCGGAAAAGAAGGAAGAATTAAAATGACAGAAAAAATCAGCAGAAACCAGGCTCTTGCCGAAAGTGCACTCATGGTTGCGCTTTCAATTGCGATATTCGCAATATCGGATTTCATGCCGTGGCCTTACGCCTACGGCGGCGGCTTCAGCCTGTTCGGTCAGGTTCCCGTCATCCTCGTTTCCTACCGCCACGGCATCAAAAAAGGTCTTGCCGCAAGCACGGTTCTTGCTCTGTTTGAAATGATGATGGGCTACAAGAATTTCACCTATGTTGCAGGCCTTGCCGCTTATTTCACGGTTGCTTTTGCCGATTACATCATCGCTTTCGGCTGTCTCGGCCTCGGCGGAATATTCAAGGGCAAATTCGGCGGCAATCAGTCGCTTGAGCTTGCCGTCGGCGGTGCGGTTGTCTGCATTATCCGCTTTGTCTGCCACTTCATCAGCGGCGTTACCGTTTGGGGCGGCTACTGCCCCGAGGGCATGGCGGTTGCCGTCTATTCGCTTGTTTATAACGGTTCATTTATGGCAATCGAGCTTGTTCTGACCGTTATCGGCCTTATTGCCTGCGGAAAAATTTTCAAGCTTGACAAAAAGCGTGTTATCTGATTTTTAAATAATTACAGACTGCGTCAACCCGTCAGAACGGCTGAAACGCAGTCTGTTTTTTTATATTTCCGGGGTCATCGGCAGACTTCGGAGAAGGCTTTTATTTCTCCGCAAGCAATTTTATCGCCTGCATCGCCCGAGGGCTGAGTTGTGAAATCGTCTCTGCGGGCGTGGATGACAACATCCATGCCAATAACGTCGCAGACCTTGAAACGGCGGGTCATAAAAGCCGACCATGCGTCTGTTCCGTCGGCAAAAAGCGGCGGCATATCGCCCGCGTGCATCGGATGGGGAGCGTTCGTCGGATTATAGTGCTTGCCCGTCAGCGGATCATGGATATGAGCGGCGAGAATGTTGCCGCAGCCAAGCTCTTTCGGCAAGCCGCCGACGGAGAGCACGGCAAAAACGCCCGTATTGGTCTGATAAAGCATCATTGTGCCACAGATTGAGGGATAATCCTTCATTCCGCAGATATGGGCAACCGCATTCGGATTGCTGCGTGAAAGAAAATCAAGAATCCTTTTTGAACGGCTGTGATAAGTAAACATATTTTTCGCCCTTTCATAAAATATCGCTGTAATATAGTTTATGCAGGGAAAGGCGAAAATTTCGGAAGCAAACGGGATTATTCAAAAACTCCGTTCCAAAGCTGTTATATATGTAAAAATATTTTCCTGATAAAATTCGTCTATAATGCAATACTGTTCTTGTCACGCTGATTTTGTGAAAGCTTTTCTGGCTTAAAGCATAATCCCCAAAGTCACTTTCATAAAGGAAAATTGGTTATTGTAGCAAAAATCCTTCGCAAATTCCAAAATAATTTGACTTTTGGGCATTAACGTGCTATTATATAACAGAAAATTGTAATAAATTATAAAAATCCTTCGTTAAGGGGTGACTTTATGCAAATCCGCAGAGACTATTATCTGGATAAACTTATAAAGAAGAAGCATAACGGTTTAATAAAAGTGATAACCGGCATCAGAAGATGTGGAAAATCATATCTGCTGAACACCCTGTTTTATCAGCATCTGCTTGACTGCGGCACAGACGAAGACCATATTATACGGTTTGCTTTTGATTCGGCAGACGACCTTTATCTTATCGGAGAGAACCTTATTGAAATGAATCGCCGGAAAAGAGGCGCTGACCCCGAAAAGTTTATGGCGTATATCCGTTCAAAAACCGCAGGGGAAGGGCAGTATTATCTCCTTTTGGATGAGGTGCAGATGTTGGAATGCTTCGAGGCAGTGCTGAACGGTTATCTCCGGAACGATAAGCTCGATGTGTTTGTAACCGGAAGCAATGCAAAATTCCTGTCAAAAGATATCATATCGGAGTTTGCAGGCCGTGGAGATGAAATCCATATGTATCCTCTCAGCTTTTCGGAATTCATGTCCGTATATGAAGGGGATAAATATGAGGGCTTGTCCGAATATATGCTTTACGGCGGAATACCGCTTGTTGTTCTTCAGAACGATATAAATGATAAAACTGCCTTATTGGAAACCCTTTTCAATGAAATTTATATTCGGGATATACAGAGGCGAAACAGAATAAAAAATATGGGCGAGCTTGAAGACCTGCTTAATATTCTTTCTTCTTCCATAGGCGGCCTTACCAATCCCGAAAAGCTCAAAAACACCTTCAGATCAGTAAAAAATTCTAAAATCACCGCAAATACGATAAAAAGATATATTGATTATCTCGAGGATTCATTTCTGATTGAAACCGCACAAAGATATGACATTAAAGGAAAATCATATATTGAAACTCCAAAAAAATATTATTTCTCCGACCTCGGTCTGCGAAATGCCCGTATCAGATTCCGTCAGTTTGAACAAACCCATTCAATGGAAAATGTGATATATAATGAGCTTCGTATGCGTGGTTACAGCGTTGATGTCGGCGTTGTTCCGATAGTTGAGAAGGATAATAACGGAAAAGTAAGCCACAAACAGCTTGAAGTCGATTTTGTCTGCAATATGGGTTCTTCACGCTGTTATATTCAATCGGCATACTCTTTGCCGGACGAAACGAAACGGATGCAGGAAATACGGCCGTTCAGAAAAATCAATGATTCATTCAGGAAAATAGTTTTAACAAAAGATATCGTTCCGACGCATTATGATGAACACGGATTTTTAACCATGAATATTTATGATTTCCTGCTTAATCCTGACAGCATCGGAAAATAAATAACAAGGTTCATATTAAACAGCTTAACGGGGTTGTCGTGTGTTGACAGCCCCTTTTGTAATTCTTCAAAATTTTGTATGTATAATTTATATAAAACATATTGCATTTTTCAAATAATTATGGCATAATATTGTTGCCACACAATTTAATCAACAAATCATAGGATAGCTCTCTTTTTTTAGAGGGCTCCTGTTTGCTGTTGCGTTCGTTAAGAAAGAATTTGGAAAAAATGCAAATTCCGCTTGATGAACGCAAGAGTTTATTCTTGATTTGTTGAGAATTGTGTGGCAACAATAGGAGTTTGCATTTTTCGGGTGCGTTCTTCTATTGAAGGCGCACCTTTTTATTTTTGAAAAGGAATGTGAAAAACAATTAAAGATGCGCTTATAAAATGAACGAAAGGAGGTACAAGCATGAAATTTTGTCCACATTGCGGCGCTGAATTAAAAAGCGAAAGTTCGGTAGTATGTCTGAATTGCGGAAGCCCTGTTCAAGCGGAAAAACCTATTAAAAGTGTTTCTGATGATTACAGCAAGGGTTTGGTTGTTCTTTCGGTATTAATTCCTATTTTTGGCTTGGTTTGGTGGCTATTGAAAAAGGATGAAAAACCGAAAGAAGCTCGTTATTGCGGAATTGCAGCACTTATTTCATTTTGTGTATCTTTCTGCTTTGGATTCGTTGTTGGTTTTATGGGTGCTATATAACAACATAGCATAATCGTCTTATTGATCAAAATATTATTATTAGGTTGTGAAAAGTGGGTTGTCGGTATATGATAGCCCGCTTTTCATATTAGATAACTATTCTTTCCTGCTCCACTCAAAAATTTTTTCTTTACAAATCGCAAGTTTTGTTAGATAATATATAATGTATATGTTATAATGTGGGAAAGTGAGATGATTAATAATGAAAGACAACGGCGCTTTTCCGCCGAAAGAGCCTGAGCAATCGTTGAATGACAAAGCGAAAAAGAATATTTCGCTCCTCAAGCGGGTTTTCCCTTATCTGAAAAAACATTTGCCGACCCTTGCGCTCGTTCTCTGCTGCACGGCAGTCACCGCCGCCTGCGAAATAATCCTGCCGCTTATCGTGCGTGAGATTACCAACGCCGGCATTGAGGATATCGCTTCGCTGACGCTGAAAAGAATCGGCCTTATCTGCGGATTTTATGTTGCGCTCAGAGCGGTTTCTGCTTTCGCAGGCTATCTTCAATCCTACTTCGGGCATTCAATGGGCATAAAAATCGAAAACAAGATGAGGGAGGATATGTTTGACCATCTCCAGACCCTTTCGTTTTCGTTTTTTGACAATACCAAGGTTGGCCAGCTCATGAGCCGCATGACCTCGGATCTTTTCGATGTTGCCGAATGGGCGCATCACTTCCCCGAAATGGTTTTTACAACCGTTGTTAAATTCATTGCAAGTTTTTTCATTTTCGCCTCAATGGATATCCGCTTTGCGCTGGCGATTTTCATTATGCTTCCGTTCATGATAATCCTGACCAAGCGTTCAAGAAAGAAAATGAAAGACACCTTCCGCCAAAGCCGCCACCAGGTCGGCGAAATCAACGCAAGGCTTGAGGACAGCCTGCTCGGAGTTCGGGTTGTGCGTTCGTTCACCAATGAAGATGTTGAACGGGAAAAAATGCTCCGCGGCTGCAACGAATATGTTGATATCAAAAAGAAAAGCTACAAATACATGTCGCAGTTTCATGCAACCGTTCAGCTCATAGACGGACTTATGTATATCGCCGTTGTCGGTCTCGGCGCGGTGTTTATGAAAATCGGCGTTACCACTCCGGGCGATTTTGCCGCAAGCCTGCTGCTTGTTTCAACCCTGCTTTCGTCAATCCGTTCAATCGTTGATTTCAGCGAGCAGTTCAGCCGTGGAATTACCGGAGTTGAGCGTTTCACCGAAATAATGGATGTTGAGCCCGAAATTACCGACTCCGAAAACGCCTGCGATATTGACGGTGTTCAGGGCGATATTGAGCTTCGTGATGTTTCGTTCAGCTACGTCAAAGGCGAAAAGGAAATTCTCAACAATCTCAGCCTGCACATCAAAAAGGGCGAAAACATTGCCCTTGTCGGGCCGAGCGGCGGCGGAAAAACCACTCTATGCAATCTTCTGCCCCGATTCTACGAAGCGGAGAGCGGCGAAATTCTTCTTGACGGAAAGAATATCAAAGATATCACCCTGCACTCTCTTCGCAAAAACATAGGCGTTGTCGCCCAGGATGTTTACCTATTTTCGGGAACGATTCGGGATAACCTGCTTTACGGCAAGGCAGACGCCACTGACGAGGAACTCATTGAAGCCGCCAAAAAGGCGGGCGCTCACGAATTCATTTCCGCACTTCCACACGGCTATGATACATACACGGGCGAGAGGGGCGTCAAACTCTCGGGCGGTCAGAAGCAAAGAATTTCAATCGCAAGGGTTTTCCTTAAAGACCCGCCGATTCTGCTTCTCGACGAAGCGACCTCAGCCCTTGATAACGAGAGCGAAAGGCTTGTTCAGGAATCGCTTGAACGCCTTGCAAAGGGCAGAACGACACTGACCATCGCTCACCGTCTGACAACCATCCGCAATGCAGATGAAATAATCGTTCTGACCGAGGACGGCATCGCCGAGCACGGCTCACACGCCGAGCTTATGCAGGCGGGCGGCATCTACGCCAACATGTATAATATGTATTCCGTAATGTAATTTCATAATAAACAAAATACGAAAGGACTTTTGAATTATGCTTAAGAATATCTCCCCCGTAATTTCCCCCGAGCTTCTTAAAATACTTATGGAAATGGGTCACGGCGATGAAATCGTAATCGGCGACGGCAATTTCCCCGCCGCTTCGGTTGCTCAGAGGCTTGTCCGCCTTGACGGCCACGGCGTAAATGAAATTCTTGAAGCCGTGCTGAAGCTCATGCCGCTTGACACCTATGTTGATGCTCCCGTTGCTCTCATGGATAACGGTGACCCCTCTGACACTCCGCCCATCTGGGAGGAATACAAAAAGACCGTAGCCGCCGAGGAGGGCGACAAAAAATTTGAACTTGTCGAGCGTTTTGACTTCTATGAGAGAGCCAAAAAAGCCTATGCGGTTATCGCAACGGGCGAAACAGCGATTTATGCCAACATAATTCTGAAAAAAGGCGTTGTTATTCAGTAAAAAGGAGAAAAAAGAATGGAAAAACGAGTTCTCGCCATTGATTTCGGCGCATCGAGCGGCAGAGCGATTCTCGGCACCTTTGACGGCAAAAAAATAACCCTTGAAGAAGTTCACCGCTTTTCAAATGACCCCGTCAAGGTCGGCGACACGATGTATTGGGATGTTCTTCGGCTTTTCTACAACATAAAACAGGGGCTTATCAAAGCCCGTGAGGCGGGCGGCTTCGACAGCGTCGGCATCGACACCTGGGGCGTTGATTTCGGGCTGATTGACAAATACGGCTGTCTGCTTGAAAATCCCGTTCACTACCGTGACACAAGAACATCGGGTTTGATTGAGGAATGCGCCAAAACCGTTCCCAACAGCGAATTTTACGGCGCAACGGGCATTCAGTTCATGGAGCTGAACACGGTTTATCAGCTCTATTCGCTGAAAAAATACCGCCCGCATATCCTCGAACGGGCTGAACGCCTGCTCTTTATGCCCGACCTTTTCGGCTATATGCTCACGGGCAAAATGACAACGGAATATTCGATAGCAACCACCTCTCAGATGATTGATATAAAAACAAAATCATGGGCAAACGGTCTGCTTGACCGCCTCGGCATTCCCTCACGCCTGCTGGGCGAGGTTGTGCCGTCGGGCACAACGCTTGGCAAAATCCGCAGCGACATCTGCGAGGAATGCGGCATTGACGGCGCAGAGGTTATCAGCGTCTGCGGCCATGACACGCAGAGCGCAATAACCGCCGTTCCCTGCGAAAGCGGAGATTTTGCTTTCATTTCGAGCGGAACCTGGTCGCTTTTCGGCACGGAGCTTGATGAGCCGATAGTCAACGAAAAATCCCTTGAAATGAACGTCACCAACGAGGGCGGCTGTGACTCAAAGGTTGGATTTTTGAAGAATATCATCGGGCTTTGGCTCATTCAGGAGAGCCGCCGCCATTGGAACAGACACGGCTCGGATTATTCCTATGCCGACCTTGAAAAGCTTGCGCTTGCTTCTGAACCTTTCAAGTGCTTCATTGACCCCGACGCTCCCGAATTTGTTCCTCACGGGAATATTCCGCAGAGAGTCCGTGACTACTGCCGCAGAACGGGTCAGCCCGTTCCCGAAACCGTGGGCGAGGTTATGCACTGTATTTATGAAAGCCTTGCGCTCAAATACCGTATGACCCTTGAAGCGCTTGAGGACTGCACGGGCAAGACCTACCCCGCCATTCATGTTATCGGCGGCGGCACAAAGGATACCCTGCTCTGCTCAATGACTGCCTGCGCCTGCAACAGAACGGTTGTTGCAGGGCCGATTGAAGCAACGGTGCTCGGAAATATCGCCGTTCAGCTTATTTCCTGCGGAGCGATTGAGAATGTTTCGCAGGCAAGAAAAATCATCAGAGCAAGCGAAAATACCGCCGAATATCTTCCGCAAAATTCAGCCGAATGGGAAAAGGCATACGAAAGATATAAAGAGGTTACAAAATAATTCCGCATATTCAAAATTTTATTGCCCGGGGTTGACAAATTCGCCCATCAAGCATATAATATAAGTGTGGCATTACCGTATAGACGGTTACGCCCTCAAGGAAAACAGTTAGAAATTAACCGCTCGGCTTGCAGGCTTGGGGCGGTTATTTCTTTTTATGCTCACGGG
>JBJEQC010000099.1:0-9697 GCA_051881555.1 Acutalibacteraceae bacterium | reverse complement strand
GAAAAAAATAACTTGTATCGCAGATTCAACATCAACCGATACAAGTTATTTTTATTTCTGTTATTATCTTACCGCCGTCACATCGAGCAGTTTTGCGCCAACAAAGGCGGCAAGCTCGTCGGGAGCAACGCCGAGCATCGCTCCTCTGACCCCTGCGCTGACATAAATTTTGTCAAACAGCACCGCCGTTTCATCAATAACGGTCGGGAACTGCTTTTTCATGCCTATGGGCGAACATCCGCCACGGATATATCCCGTTGTTTTGAGCAAATCCTTGACATGAAGCATTTCAACCTTTTTTTCGCCGAAAGCGGCGGCGGTTTTTTTCAGGTCAAGCTCCTCACAGGTGGGTATGCAGCAAACGCCGAAACCGTTTTTTTCGCCCTTGAACACAAGAGTCTTGAAAATCTGCGCATGATCCTTGCCTGTCTTTCTCGCAACGCTTTCGCCCGAAAGGTCGTTTTCGTCAACGGGATATTCCAAAAGCTCAAAAGGGATTTTTGCGCTTTCAAGCAGTCTCATTGCGTTGGTTTTATTCATTTGTTATCACTTCTCGGAAATTCTGAATTCAAAGCTGTATTCCCTGCCGCTCTTGAGCTTGTAGGGCTTATGAAGATAGGCACAGCCCGGCATATCGCCGCCGACGCCCCTCTGAGCCGCATCAAGGCAGAGAGTCAGATAACCGTCCTTTTCAAGCTCATAAAGGTGCTTTGCCTTGTCGAGCTTTTCGGGATTATAGAAGCCGAGATTGAAGCCGAAAGGAATATCCATTGCGTCAATGCGGATTCCGAAGCCCGAGCAGTCGCTGATTTCAAGACTTCTGACATCGGTTCTGTGGCCGTTCTCCTGCGGTCTCATGTATCTGTGCTCAAGCTGTTCAACGGTCATTGCATGGCGGGCGATTTTTGCGCCCGTCTTTCTGTCGCAATAGGTCTCATGCGGGCCTCTTCCGTACCATTCAGCTCTGTCAAAATCGCTCTTGATGCCGAGCCTGACGCCGACCTTGAGCATCGGCAGGAACAGTCCTCTTGCGCTGTGCTTAACGGTTACTTCTCCTGCGGGGGAGAACAGATAAACGGTTGAAACGCCCGAAACGAACGGAGCCGCCCAGTTGACCGTAACCTCAACGCCCGAGGGAGTGGACTTGGCTTTGACGGAGCGTGCAACCGTCTGAGCGGTCGTTCTGCGCCACTGATAGAGCGGGTGAATATCCGCAATTGCGGGCACAAAGTTGAGATATCCTCTGTCATTATCGGTCAAGGCTCTGAAGAAATCGGGGCGCATGGGTGATGCGCTGTCGATAACCTCTTTGCCGCCGTAAGTGAGCGAAGCAAGAGCGCCCGAAACGATTTTCGCCGTGAAGCCGTCGCCCTTTATGCTGACATTTCCGCCCTTTTGGAAATATTTCAGCTCGCCGTTTGCAGGCTTGCGCTTTGCGGCGCATTCTTCTCTGAGAACAAGCTGGCTGAAGCTCTGCTCAAAGCCCGCTTTCGCCCAAGCCTTGTCAACCTTCAGAATGAACGAAACGGTGAGAATAACCTCGCCCTGCTCGTAATCCGCAAGGCTTATCGGGAGCTGAATTTCCTTTTCGCTCATCGGCGCAACATCGGGATTGTCAATGTCGCCGCTCTTTACCTCGCCGCCGTTGACGGCAAGGCTCCAATGAATTTTATAATCCTTTAAGGAAATAAAGAGATTCTTATTTTTAATAATTATCTTGCCGCTCCGGCAGTCGCAGTCAACAGCTTCAAGGTTTGAATAAACCTTTTTGACCTCATAGTATGAGGGCTGAGGCTGTCTGTCGGCAGTTATAATTCCGTTGGCGCAGAAATAATAGCTTGTTCTGCCCTCGTCAAAGTCGCCGCCGTAGAGCCATTTTTCTTCTCCGTCCTCAATCCGACGGATTGACTGATCGACATAATCCCAGATGAAGCCGCCGCACATGTGGTCAAAGGTCTCAAAATCGTCAACATATTCCTTGAAGTTGCCGAGACTGTTTTCCATTGCGTGAGCATACTCGCAGTAGATAACGGGATGATCCTTGAAAATTTCTGCGGGAACGGGCTTGTTATCAGCCGCAAGAGCGTTGGCAACATTGTCATAAGGAGTTGTCTTGATTTCCTCCTGCTTTCTCAGCTTCGCAACAATGTTTTCGGTGGGATACATGCGGCTTATAAAATCGCTCTTTCTGAAGTCAAAATCGCCCTCGTAATGAATGGGTCTTGACCTGTCGAGCGCAAGAATTGCGTTTTTCTCATGGACAAAATTCTCGCCGTCGCCCGCTTCGTTGCCGAGCGACCAGAAGCAGACGCAGGCATGGCTTCTGTCACGCAGAACCATTCTCTCCGCCCTGTCCTCAACCGCCTCTCTGAATTCGAGGTTGTCGCCGGGGCAGTTTTTGCGGCGAACGCCGTGGCTCTCAACATCGGCTTCGTCCATAACATAGAAGCCGAGTTCATCGCACATGTCATAGAACACTTCGGCGTTGGGATAGTGGCTGGTTCTGATAGCGTTGATGTTCGCCTGCTTCATCAGATAAAGATCCTGATAATATCTTTCAAGAGGAACAGCCCAGCCGTTGTCGGGGTCAAAATCGTGGCGGTTAACGCCCTTGATTATTACCCTTTTGCCGTTCATATAAAGAACATTGCCTTTGATTTCAACCTTTTTGAAGCCGATGCGGATGCATTTTGCCGAAAGCACCTTTCTGCCCGATTTAAGGCAGAGAACAAGCTTATAAAGATTCGGCTCCTCAGCCGACCATTGGGCGGCGTTTTCTTCAACATGATTGAATTTCAAAACGGTTTTGCCCGATTTTGCGTTTATTTTTTCGCTGACGAACTTTTTCTGCTTGCCTCCGACGATGAGTGCGGCTTCAAGAGCGCAGTCCTGTGGCTCCCTGCCGTAGTTTTCAAGCGTAACCTCAAGGTCAAGAATGCCGTTTTTATAGCTTTCATCAAGAGAAGCGTCGGCAAAAAAGTCCTTTATGCAGAGCTTTTCTTCCGCATAGACATAAACATCCCTGTAAATTCCGCAGAGGAACCACATATCCTGATCCTCAAGATATGTTCCGTCAGTGTAGCGGTAAACCTCAACGGTAATCTGATTGTTGCCGATATTGACATAATCGGTTATTCTGAACTCGGCGGGAGTCATCGAGCCTTGGGAATAGCCGACCCTTCTGCCGTTGATATAAAGGAAAAATCCCGCTTTAACTGCGCCGAAATGAATGAAAATTTCTTTGCCGTCATATTCTTCGGGTATCTCAAAATCACGGCGGTAAACGCCGATTTCATTAAGGTTATGGTTAATTTTCGGAATTTCGCCCTTGTTGGTCGAGATAGCGTCGGGCATGTAGGCGCAAAGGTAGATGGGCTTGCCGTAGCCCTTTAACTGCCAAAGAGAGGGAACCTCGATATCGTCCCATTCGGAATCGTCATAATCGTCGGCATAATAATCCGTTCTCAGGTCGTCAACGCCCTGCTGCCACCGGAATTTCCATGTTCCCGAAAGAGACATTTTGAGCGGAGGCTGAATGCCGTCAACGGCGTCCTTTACGGAAGCTCTCGGCAGAGCCGTATTATGCCCGTCCTCTTTGTTTTCTTTGATGATATAAGGATTTTCCCAGTATTTAAGCTCTGTCATTGCTTTCCCTTCCTTCTTTTATTCCGCCTTTATTTTTATTCCTCAAATTCAAGTTCTTCAATCATATCGCAAACCTTGATATCGGTCTGCGAAAAAACACGGCTGCCGAGAGAAATATAATAATCGTCCTCGTCTCTCTCGCAGAGCATCGCATAATTTTTGCCTATGCTTTCTTCAACATTGCGGTTCTTCCTGACCGAAAGATAATAAAAGGTGAACGATGACCCGTCGGATATGTTTGCAAACAGCCCCGGCATGGTTTCGCTGATTTCCTCATACATTGCGTTGACCGCCTGAGACGAAAGCATCTGATGAGGCAGATATTTATGCAGGGCAATCTGAATTGAGAAAATCATCAGCGTGCGAAGCTGGCGCAGCTCGTTTGTGTCAAGCCTTTTTGCATCCTCGGGGAAAAGGCTCTCGGGCGAAAGCATCGCAAGAGTTTTGCCCAGCTGAGTTGCCTTGCTCATATTGCCGTTGCTGCGGTAAACATCCATAAGAAGCGCAAGCTCCGCAAGGTCTGCTCCCGCTCCCTCTTTTTTCTCGGGGTGAAAGATTTTAATGTCATCGTCGTTGGCTCTCATTTATTTGCCCTCCGCTGCCGCCTTTCGTTTTTTCATTTTGGTTTTATAGCCCATCAATGCTTTAACCTGAGCGTCGGGCGTTGAACATTCGCCGACGCTGATGGGGGTTTTTGAATACATTCCTCTGAAATCGGTTCCGCCGACAGCAAGAATTCCGTTGCTTTCGGCTATGCCGAGCAGAGCCTTTGTCTGCTCCTCGGTATGTTCGGGATGCCAGACCTCAACGCCGTCAAGACCCTTGGGGATAAGCTCCTCAAGCAGTTCAAAGCCGTCGCAGGCTCCCGGGCGGGCAAGCACGGCAATTCCGCCTGCCTCGTGGATTGCGTCAATGACCTCGGCGGGGTCGGGATAATCCGCTCTGACAAGCACATTTTCGGGGCTGTCAGGCGAAAACAGTTTATAATAAAGGTCGCCGTAAATTCTGTCGGTCATGCCGCATTCAAGCAGAGCGTGCATGATGTGCTGCTCAAAAACCGCCGTTGAACCCGAAGCGCATTTGAGAACAAGCTCGGGAGTGAGCGGATATTTTGCGGCTATTTTAAGCGTCATAAGCTGACTTGCTTTTTTTCTTGCAAGAATATTTCTGCGGCAAAGCCCCTCGAGCCTGTCCGGGCTGTCGCTGAGATAACAGATTATATCGGCTCTTCTGCCCCGTTTTGCATCATAAGCGGAAATCTCCACTCCGGGAATAACGGTTATTCCTCTGCGCTCTCCGATAATTTTGCCTCTGACCGTACCCGCCTGGCAGTCACGGTCGGTAATGGCAATGGTTGTTATCCCCCGTTTCTGGGCAAGAACGATAAGGTCGTCAATACCCATTGAACTGTCGGAGAGCTTTGTGTGACAATGCAAATCTGCTGGCATAATTCTAACCTCTTTCAAAAAATCGCATAAAATCTCAATATAACATGATTATAACGCATTTGTTAAAATTGTGCAAGCCTTTTTATTATAAATTGTTTACAAATCTATTTATAAATATATCTTTAATTTACTCGCAATGCGTGTTATAATAAGCTGTATTTTTCTCTGAAGGTGGGGGTTTTGATGAAAAAAGCAGCCGTAGGGCTGAGCGGCGGAGTTGACAGCGCATGCGCCGCATATCTTCTGCTTGAGCAGGGATATGATGTTATGGGAATTATCCTGCGCTTAAAGCCCGGAGACCTCGCAGACTCCGACATTGCCGACGCAAAACGCATTGCGGATTTTCTCGGAATCGAGCTTAAAGTGCTTGACCGCAGAGAGCTTTTCAAAAAAGAGGTCATCGACCCGTTTGCGTCGGAATATCTTTCGGGAAGAACTCCGAACCCCTGCATTGAATGCAACAAGGCAGTAAAATTCGGAACAATGCTTGATTTTGCGCTTGAAAACGGCTGTGACTGCGTTGCAACGGGTCATTATGCCCGAATCGAAGAAAAAAACGGAAGATTTTTGCTCAAACGCTCCGAAAGCGCAAAGGATCAGAGCTATTTTCTCTACCGTCTTAGTCAATTTCAGCTTGCCCACGCTCTTTTTCCGCTTGAAAATGCCGAAAAATCCGCAGTCAGGGAGAAGGCGTTGAAGGCGGGTCTGCCCGTTGCGGAAAAGCGTGACAGCCTTGAAATATGCTTCGTTCCGAACGACGATTACGCCGCCTATCTTGCATCCCTCGGCGTAACCTCGCCGCCGGGAAACTTTATCGGCGTTGACGGCAAAATTCTCGGAACTCATAAAGGAATAATCAATTATACGGTCGGTCAGCGCAAGGGACTCGGCGCATTCGGCAAGCCGATGTTCGTGACCTCAATTTCAGCCGAAAACAACACCGTCACAATAGGCGAAAACGGCAGCCAATACAGCCGCCGTCTCGTTGCCGACAAATTGAATTGGATTGCCGCCGAAAATCCGACAGAGCCGTTCGGAGCGCAGGTCAAAATCCGCTTTCGCGCAAAAGAACAGCCCTCTCTCGTCATTCCCGAAGCGAACGGCACGGCAACCGTCATTTTTGACGAGCCCCAGCGTTCCGTAACTCCCGGTCAGAGCGCCGTTTTCTACGACGGCGACACGGTCATCGGCGGCGGAAGAATAATATCCGTTTCGGATTAAAAGGTGCTCTCGATGAGCTTTTCGCTCTCGGGCGGTGAATATACCCAGCGGTCAATATGACCCGATTTTATGAAATATTCGCTCGGCTCGGCGGGATAATCCGCGCTGAAGCTGTCAACAATAATCAGTTTAATTTTCATCTTTGAGGGAATAATGCTTTTGATATAAACTCCCGCATGGCTGCCCGGCTCAATTCCCTCCGAGAATTCCGCAAGCCCCGCAAGATTCGGCGCAAGCTCAACGAAAATGCCGTATTTTTCAACCGAGCGGACTATTCCCGGAACTGTTTCTCCGACGGCAAATTTCGAGGCGTTTTCCTCCCAGGTTCCGAGCAGCTCCTTATGGCTGAGAGTTATTCGCCCCGCCTCGTCAAAGCTCCGCACAACGGCAAAAATATTCTGACCCGCCGTGAAGCGTGCGTTCGGATGAGGGATTCTCGAAACGGATATGCTGTCAATCGGCATGAGGGCGCTTATCCCTGCCCCGATGTCGCAGAAAACGCCGAAGCCCTCAATGTGGGAGACCGTTGCGGGGATAACATCCCCGGGCTTCAGGGCGGAAATATATTCTTTGCGGCATTCCGCCTGAACTTTTCGGCGGCTGAGAACCGCAACCGTTTCGCCGTTTTCGCTTGAAAATCCCGTTATGACAAAAGAAACGGGTTTATTGACCCTCGAAATAAGCGCAATATCTCTGACGGTTCCCTCTTCAATGCCGAGAGCCCCCTCGTTTCTCGGAATAATCCCTTTCATACAGCCGAGGTCAACATGAAGATTGTGCTCCCCGTCACAGCGCATGACACGCCCTTCAAGCACCGCTTCTGCATAATATGCATCGTGCAGGGCAAAGGAGCTTGAGAGATAACGCCTGTTTTCCTCGGTTAATATTAACTGACCCTCAGGTTTGAAGCTTTTCATTTTCGACCACCGTTCCGCCGCTTTGGCATTTTTTCAATTTTAGTGTTTCTTGTTCAAATATATGGCGGAAAAGCAGGGAAAATTCCAAAAAATTATTCCCTGCCGAATGATATTATGGTATAATACAAAGTGAACCATTCGCATATTACATATTATTAACTGATTTTCGGGGAGATATTTATGGATGTCAGAGTCGGAGACACTCTTTTGATGAAAAAAAAGCACCCCTGCGGCAGCGATCGCTTTGCCGTTTTGCGTATCGGAGCGGATTTTAAAATCAAATGCACGGGCTGCGGGCATGAGGTCATGCTCGAAAGAGTCAAGGTTGAAAAAAATATCAAGAAAATTATCCGTGAGGATTCGGAATAATCGGGAGGCTCTATGCTTGAAAAACTGAACAAGGTTGAAGAACGCTTCGAGGCGGTCAACGAAAAGCTTTGCCAAAGCGATGTCGTTGCCGACATGGAGCAATATAAAAAGCTTATGCAGGAGCTGAAGGTTTTAACCCCCGTTGTTGAAAAATACCGTCAGCTTAAAGCCGCCGAGGCTTCATTTGCCGAAGCAAAAGGCCTGCTTGACCGGGGCGGACTTGAAAAGGATTTCCGTGAAATGGTTCGTGAGGAGCTTGAAAGCTCTGAGCAACAGGTTGAGCAGTTCAAAGAGGAGCTTAAAATCCTGCTTCTGCCCCGTGACCCCAATGACGATAAAAATGTTATCGTTGAAATAAGAGGCGGCGCAGGCGGCGAAGAAGCTTCGCTTTTTGCAGGCGTGCTGTTCAGAATGTATTCGATGTACGCCGAAGCAAAGGGCTGGAAATGCGAGATTCTCAATTCCAACCCCACGGAGCTTGGAGGATTCAAAGAAATCAGCTTTATTATCGAGGGCGAGGGAGCATACTCACGCCTCAAATTTGAAAGCGGCGTTCACAGGGTTCAGAGGGTTCCCGAAACCGAGAGCCAGGGAAGAATCCACACTTCAACCGTTACGGTTGCGGTTCTGCCCGAGGCGGAGGAGGTTGATGTTGAAATCAACCCTGCCGATTTGCAGATTGACACCTACCGTTCGGGCGGTGCAGGCGGTCAGCATGTCAACAAGACCGAAAGTGCAATCAGAATAACCCACATTCCCACGGGAACGGTGGTTGAATGTCAGGACGAACGCAGTCAGTATAAAAACAAAGACCGTGCAATGAAAATTCTCCGCTCAAAAATTCTCGAAGCGGAAAGAGAGAAACAGCATGACGCCATTGCGGGCGAACGCAGGGCGCAGGTCGGCACGGGCGACAGAAGCGAAAGAATACGAACCTATAACTACCCTCAGGGCAGGGTCAGCGACCACAGAATTAATCTGACTTTGTATAAAATTGATTCAATTCTTAACGGCGACCTTGACGAAATTATTGACGCTCTCGTCACCGCCGACACGGCGGAAAAGCTCCGCAGTGAGGACTGAAATAAAAGGAAATACCATGAAAACACTTTATCTTAAATCACGGGACACCGAATCAACCGAAACGGCGGCAAAAATACTGAAAAACGGCGGTCTTGTTGCAATCCCGACCGAAACGGTCTACGGCCTTGCGGCAAACGCTCTCGACCCGCAGGCGGTTGCAAAAATATTCGTCGCAAAGGGCAGGCCGCAGGATAATCCGCTGATTGTTCATGTTTCTTCTCTTGAAGAAATACCGCCGCTTGTTGAAAAGGTTGACCCGAGGCTGAACGCACTTGCAGAAAAATACTGGCCGGGGCCCCTGACGGTCATAATGAAAAAATCCTCGCTGATTCCGAACGAGGTCAGCGCAGGGCTTGACACGGTTGCAATCCGAATGCCCTCAAACCCATGTGCAAGGGCAATCATCAAGGCGGCGGGTGTGCCGCTTGCCGCCCCGAGCGCAAACGCATCGGGCAAGCCCAGCCCCACAAAGGCTTCTCATGTCATTGATGATCTTGACGGAAAAATCGATGCGGTTGTTGACGGCGGAGAATGCTCCGTGGGCGTTGAATCAACGGTTGTTACGCTCGAAACGAATCCGCCGACCCTGCTCAGACCCGGCGGAATAACCCCGGAACAGCTTTCGGAGGTTCTCGGCGAAATCAGCATTTCTCCGGCAGTTTTTGAGAAGCTGAAAGCGGGCGAAAGAGCGCAGTCTCCCGGCATGAAATACAAGCATTACGCCCCGACCGCTCAGGTCACTATTATCAAGGGAAGCTTTGAACAGTTCAAAAAATTCCTTTACGCTCAGAAAGACACGGTCTGCGCCGTATGCTTTGAGGGCGAGGGAAAATATTTTGAAAAATATATCGAATACGGCAAAGAGAACGACGGTCTGTCGCAGGCTCATCGGATTTTTGACGCTCTGCGTGAGGTTGACGCAATGGGCTGTGCCCGTGCTTTCGTTCGCTGCCCGATTTCAAGCGGAGTCGGTCTTGCGGTCTATAACCGCCTGCTCCGTTCGGCGGCTTTCAG
>JBJEQC010000098.1:0-18950 GCA_051881555.1 Acutalibacteraceae bacterium | reverse complement strand
CCGTGTCTGACGGGAACGGTAACAAAGACCTCGGGGCAGATTGTTTTAAGCTCGGCGGCGCAGTTTTCTGCGCTTTCACGGCTTTCAAAAAGCCCGAAAACCGTCGGTCCGCTGCCGCTCATCTGGCAGAGCGATGCACCGTGCTTTCGCATAATGCGTTTATATTCAATGCGGTCAACAACCTCAACAACCTGTTCAAAAACATTTGCGGAATATCTGCAAATCTCGCCGAAGTCTCCCCTTTCGCATGCGTCAAGCATTCTGATGCAGTCGGGATGATAAATATATGTGCTGTCGGCGGCTTTATAAGCTTCTGCCGTTGATACGCCTGCGTTCGGCTTTGCAAGAACTATAAAGCAATCGTCAAGCGGCTTCAGGGGCGAAAGCACGCCGCCCGTGCTCTGAGACAGGCAGGTTCCGCCGACAATGCAGAACGGAATATCACTGCCGACACGAAGCCCGATTTCGCAAAGCTCATATTGAGAGAATTTTGTTTTATAAAGCTCATTCAGGCCGACAAGAACCGCCGCTCCGTCTGCGCTTCCGCCCGCAAGCCCTGCGGCAAACGGAATATGCTTTTCAATGCCGATTTTAATGCTCGGCTCAATCCCCGCTCTCTCAAAAAAAGCGGCGGCGGCTTTATAAGCTATGTTCTTTTCGTTGCAAGGCAGGCTTTTTTCCGTGCAGGAAAGAAATATTCCTTTTTCATCGGCGTTTTCAAGCGTAATAACGTCCTCAACGCCTACGCTCTGCATGACCATAAACAGGCTGTGATATCCGTTATCAAGCCTGCCGACGATATCGAGAAAAAGATTGATTTTTGCAGGGGCGTTAACAGTCAGCTTCATTTTTTGCTCCTTTCGGTTCTCATTCTATGGGAATCAAGGTCGGCATTCTGTTCTGATAAACGGCAATTTTTTCAAAACCGCATCTGAGCGCAAGCTCATAGCCCTGCTCTATTCCCGCTCCGAGATGCTCGGCATAATGTGCGTCCGAACCGATTGTGATAAGCTTTCCGCCAAGCTCCCTGTATCTTCTGACAATGCTTTCATCGGGCGAGGTTACGCCGATGGGCTGTCTGAGACCTGCGGTGTTAATTTCAAGCGATTTTTTATTTTTGATAAGAGTCAGCAAAATTTCATCAATTATTTCGGAAAATCTGCTCATGTCAACGGGTCTGCCGTAGTTGCCGACAATATATCTCAGAGGATAGGTTAAATGGGCAAGAGAATCGAATCTATCCCACTGAGCAAGCTCCAGCTCTCGCTCAAAATATTCTTCAAGCATGGCGTAATAATCAATGCTTTCATCGCTGAAATCAGTATAATAAGGATCCTGCTGATTCGGCAGATTATGGATTGAGCCGATAACAAAATCGTATTTCATTCTGTTGATAAGCTCCTCGGCAACGGGTTTATCATAAACAGCCTGACCGAGTTCAACGCCGACGCAGACGATAAGCCTGCCGTTAAAGGCGGAACGGGCCTTTGCAACCTCGAAGAAAGATTGAAGCGCAGTTCTGTCAAAGCTGTCACGGTAATATCCGTCAATCTCAACATGATCCGTGAAAGCGACGGCACGAAGCCCTTTCATATAAGCCGTTTCGCACATAAACATTGTTGAATGATTGCCGTCAAACGAATTATCGGTATGAGTGTGAAGGTCAATTATGTTTTTAAAAGCCATTAAAATTCCCCCTGAACCGTTGTTACGCATATATAATAGCATACTTTTCAAAAAAATAACAGTAAAATCCGAAATATTATTGTTAATATATGAAAAATATGTTATAATGGCATAAAATAAAACGCAGAGCCGCAATTATTTTGCAGCTCTGCATTGCGTTAAGGAAGTTTTGAAATGAAAATAATCGTTACGGGTTCAAGAGGTCAGCTCGGCTCGGATGTTACTGCTGAGCTTAAAAGAGAGGGAATTGAAGTTATCGAAGCGTCTCTGCCCGAAATTGATATAACGGATTCTGGTGCCGTTGAAAAGCTTGTTGCCGGGAGCAACGCCGACGGCGTTATCCACTGCGCCGCATACACAAATGTTGACCTTGCGGAAAGTGAAAAAGAGCTTTGCAGAAAAATCAATGTTGACGGCACTCTGAATATTGCCCGCTCCTGCAAAAAACATGATATCCCGCTTCTTTTCACAAGCACGGACTATGTTTTCAGCGGTGAAGGCAATACGCCGTTTGAAACCGACAGCGAGAAAGCTCCCTGCAATTTTTACGGCGAGAGCAAGCTCTGCGGAGAAAATGCCGTTATCGAAAACTGCGACAGGTATTTTATTCTTCGCATTTCATGGGTATTCGGCAAAAACGGCAAAAACTTTGTTAAAACCATGCTGAGACTTGCCGAAACCAAAAGCGAAATCAATGTTGTTGCCGACCAGACGGGCTCGCCCTCTTACACAAAAGACCTTGCGGTTCTTATCTGCGAAATGATAAAAACGGATAAATACGGCGTTTATCACGCTACAAACGAGGGTTTTTGCTCATGGGCGGATTTTGCCGAAAAGATTATGGAATATTCAGATTTGCCCGTAAAAATCAACAGAATTTCAAGCGACGAATATAAATCCGCCGCCGTCAGACCGCTTAATTCACGGCTTTCAAAAAAATCGCTTGACGAAGCGGGCTTTTGCCGTTTGCCCGATTGGCAGGACGCTTTGAAAAGGTTTTTGTCAACGGAAAAATAAGGCTATTTTGTAAAATAACCTTTGCCGCATTTATATTTCTTTTTTAAACTTGTAAAAAACATATAAAAGTATTATAATCTTTTTATTATTATATAAATTACGGAGCGTTACTTAATGGATAACGAAAAGAAAAAAGTAAATAACGCAGCCGGCGACGAGCTCAGCAGCCACATGAAGGCAATGGACGAAATCACCGACGGTTTTTATGACCTTTCTCGCCTTTACGGGAATCCCGAAGCTCCGAAGGAGCAGCTCTCCCGGGAGGAAGAACTGAGAATAAAAGAAGAACACCGCAGGAAGCAGGAAATGAAAGCCATCAAGGCTGACATTGAGAGAAGATATTCTCTTGAAGTTGAGGTTGCGCAAAACAATGCCGACAATCTCGGCGCAAAGGCCAAATTCCGCCCGAAAAGCAGCATCATGCCCGAAATTGACGAGCGTGAAGCTGTTCGGGAGGAAATCGAGCATATTGATAATATAATCAACGATTACAATGTTGTTCCCTCTTCAGAATCTCCTGCCGAGCAGGTTCGGGAGGAAGAAAAACCGAAGAAAAAGGAAAAACCGACAGAGAGTTTTGACCTTTCCGAAAAGAACTCCGTCTATGCGGTCATTTATTCTTTCGGAGACAGAATTTACAGACTGTTTTCAACGGTTTTCGGTTTTATTTTTAAGTTAATCCTGGCGCCGTTCAGCTATCTTCACCGTGCAATTTCAAAATCAACCGAAAACGCAAAGAACCGTGCCGTAAAGAGATTAAAAACAACCCTGAAAGAGCTTCTTAATTTCAGAACAGAAATTAAGCGAGCAGGTAAAACAATTAAAAGGGCTTTCAAGTCTCCGCTCTCTCTGCCTGCGGTTATTGCTCATTATTTCAAAAAGGCATTTTCAAGCCACAATAATCTTTTGAAAACGGCGGCAAATGTTCTTATGCCTATTGCTTCGCTTGCGATACTCATAGTGACAATCAGCTATTGGAACGATGTTACTTTTGCACTTGAAGTTATATATAACGATCAGAGCATCGGCTACATCAGCAATGAATCTGTTTATATCGAAGCTATTGACCTTGTTAAAGACAGGCTGACCTCGGGTGCATACGGCTCAGACAATGAGATTAAGACATCTGTTCCCGCCGCTTCGGCATCAAATCTTAACGCTAAATACAATCTCAGCCTTGTTTCGCTCGACCAGCTTAACGACGCTCAGTCGATTTCCGATAAAATGATTGAAAATTCCGTTGACAATCTCACTCACGCCTGCGGAATTTACATTGACGGAGACTTCATTTGCGCAGTTAAGAACGAAGCGGACGCCAAAACCGTTTTTTACGATATTCTTGCGCCTTATGAAGAAGATGCGAAGAAAAACAACTATGTTGTCGGTTTTGCGGAAAACATTGATTATGTTCAGGGTCTTTATCCCGACGATTCAAACGCCATGTGGGACGCCGCAAAGCTTTCGGAAACGGTTTTGGGAACCAAATCCGAAGCCGAGGCTTATGTTATAGAAGACGGTGATTCTCTTGAATCGATTGCAGAAGATAACGGCGTTTCAGCCGATATCATCAGCGCTCTGAATCCGAGCTATGATTGGGACGACATTCAGGCGGGCGACAGCATTATTGTCAAGAACGCTCAAAAGCTTGTCAGCATTAAGAAAATAGTTTCAACATCATCGGTCAGAGACATTGAATATGATACCGTTCAAAGGCGTGACGCCACCAAATACAGCGGCTACAGGCAGGTTATCCAGGAGGGCGTTGACGGCAGTGAAAGAGTTACCAAAACCCAGGTTTATATTGACGGTATTCTTCAGGATACCGAATATTCTTATGAAACCATAACAGAGCCTGTTGACGAGATTGTTTCCGTCGGAACAAAAACCACTTTCGGCGGAGTATATATCGGCGAAGCCTCAAAGCTCGGCTTCCTCTGGCCTGCTCCGAGCTGTCACTATGTCAGCTCGCCTTACGGTTGGAGAAGCAGCGGCTGGCACAACGGAATTGACCTCACAAGAGGAGGAGGCGGCGCTCTCGGAACTCCCGTTATCGCTTCAAAGAGCGGCAGAGTTGAGGTTGTTCAGCGCAGCAATTCGGGCTACGGAAACATGGTTCTGATTAACCACGGTGACGGATACAAGACCCGATACGCCCATATGGTTACCGGCTCGATAACCGTTTCCGTCGGTGATTATGTTGAAGCGGGTCAGACAATAGGCAAGGTTGGCTCAACCGGCAACTCAACAGGCCCGCATCTTCACTTTGAGGTTATCCTGAACGGTGAAACACAAAATCCGAAGAATTATATTTCCTGATTCTGATTATTTGAGGAGAAAAATATGTCTGAAATAAATACTGTTATTTTTGAATCCCTGCCATCAACCAACACCTATGCAAAGGAAAATGCCGCTTCTCTGCCAATGCCGTCTCTGATTATTGCTGACGAACAGACGGCAGGCAGAGGACGCCACGGAAAATCTTTCTTTTCTCCGAAGGATACGGGGCTTTATATGACCCTTGTTTTTCCTGCGCCCGATGAAGAATGCGAGCTTCTGACCCCTGCGGCGGCAGTTGCGGTCTGCTCGGTTCTTGAATCCGTCGGATGTGTCCCCGAAATCAAGTGGGTCAACGATATTTTCATTGACAAAAAGAAGGTCTGCGGTATTCTGACCGAAAAATTCAAAAACGGCGGCAAGGAATATGTTGCAATCGGTATCGGAATTAACGTGACAACCGCTGATTTCCCCGAAAGTCTTGATATTGCGGGAAATATCAACATTGATGTCAATCTCGGCAAAACAAATCTTGCCGAAATGATATCAAGACTCATTCTTGAATATGTCGATGAACCCGATAACGAGCTTATGCTCAGCGAATACAAAAACAGACTTTTCATACTGAACAGAAATATCAAATATGTAAAGAACGGAAAGGAATATTCCGGAATTGCAATTGATGTTAACAGCTTTTGCAACCTTGTAGTCCGCCGTTCCGATGACACGATTGATATTCTTTCCTCGGGAGAAATATCAATAAAACTGTGAGGTGAAAACGGTTGAAAAACAGAATCAAGATTTTTTCAGCAGTTTTGCTTATTACCGCAATTGCCTTAACGGTATTTTCGGGCTGCGGCGGCAAAAATAAAAAGCCGAACGAAGCCGAAAGCTCTGCGGTTGATTCGTCGGTTTCGGAATCGTCATTTGTTTCAGAGGCTGAGGCGATAACAGATACGGAGAAAACCGAAAACGGCTCGCAAGCCGCCGCAAGCGAAAGCTCAGCGATAACTGCGAATGCCGCTTCCGCTCAGCAAAGCAACTCAACGCCGCCCGAATCCGTTCGCTCGGACGGCAACTATACATATTACTATTATAATGAGAACACAACCGAACCCCAAGCCGAAAAAAAGACCGAATCGACAAATAAAACTACCGCTTCTCAGCCGATTAACAGCACAAAAGCCGATAATCAGCCTGCAAAGACAACTTCAAAGCCTGCCGCCACGGCATCCGCTTCAGCTAAAATTGAAGAAATCAGCAACGGCGTTTCGGTAATCACCAAAACTTCGCCCGTCGGCAGAGGCGATTCCGCAACCGTTATTATCATGGGCAAACCCGGTGCGGAATACAGCATCGAGTTTTATGAATCGGATAAAAAAACCGCTTCATACAGCGGACTTGAAAGCAAAACCGCCGACAACTCCGGCGTTTGCTCATGGACTTTTAAAATCGGAAGCTCATGTGAACCCGGTGAAAGAAAGATAATTGTTAAAGAGAAAAATTCGGGCAATTACGCACAGACTTCAATTACCGTTCAGTAAGGAGAAAATTAAAATGGAAAGAAAGGGCAATTATTCAAGCCATAAATTTCCGCAAAGAGTTTGCGAATACTTCAATTCGTCAAACGGTTTGCTCGACAGCAAGGCTCTTTGCCTTGCCGCTGACAGCAAAAAGACCGTTTATATCGGCACGGAAAGCGGCCTTAACTTCACAAAGCCCGAGGGCGGCTTCGGCGTTTTTGCCTGCGGCAGAGTCGGCGTAATTTCAGTTGATTCAAAGGATACGGTTTATTTTGCTTCGGGCAAAACTCTTTTCACAATCGTTGACGGCGAAATCTCTGAATTTCAGAAATTTGAAGAAGAAATTGTCGGCATTGACGGCAAAAATACCGTTTTTCTCATTACCGCAAGCGCACTTTACAGACTTGAAAACGGCAAATTCGTTTATCATTTTGAAACCGATTTGCCTGCGTTCGGTCTTGCCTGCAACGATGAAAGGCTTGTATCTTTCAACGGCAGATGCCTGACTATTTTTGCGGGCAAGAGAAAGCACTGGAGATGTGTTTATCCCGAACACGCCGACATGCCCGAAACCGTTATAAACACGGTTAAATATGACGGTAAGCTCGGTTTTCTCTGGCTCGGAACGGATGACGGACTTTATATTTATGACAACCGCTGCGGCTGGTTCGGCCATGAGGAAATTAGCTGCCTGCCCGAAGAAAAAATCAACAGCATCAATTTTTCCGATGACGGCAGAATTATTCTCGGCTCAAACGCCGGTCTGATTATTATTAAAAACGGCGCAGCAAAGCATCTGCCCGCAACCCGCTGGGTATGCGAAGAAAATGTCAACGCCGCAATCGCAGTAGGCTCCGATATCTGGACTGCGACGGACTCCGGCGTTACGAAAATCTCAGAAAAGGAAATGACGCTCAGAGAAAAAGCAGATTATTCCTTTGACCTTGCCGAAAAATATTATGTCAGATCCCCCGGATTTATTAATGACAAAACCGGAATAGAGAATTTTGACATCTCAACGGGAGCCACAAGAACCAGCGACAACGACGGTCTGTGGACTCATACATATCTCGGGGCACTTTGCTACTGCTACGCTGTCACCAAAGACGAAAAGGTTCTTGAAGCCGCAAGGCGTTCAATGAAAGCCTGCGCTTTTCTGACCAAGGTTTCGGGAATAAAAGGCTTCACCGCAAGAGCTGTTCGGTTTGAGGGCGACCCCAACTACGGAGTCGGAACGGAAGAAAATGTTGACTGGTGCGAATGGCACAAGGCTCCCGACGGCAAATGCGAATGGCTCGGCGAAACCTCAAGCGACGAAATGACGGGGCACTTCTTCGGCTTCTCGCTCTATTATGATTTCTGCGCCGATGAGGAAGAAAAAGCGTTCATCAGAGAAATAATTACCGACATCGTTGACCACATGATTGAGCATAATTACAGGCTCTGCGATATCGACGGTCTGCCGACAACCTGGGCTTGCTGGACTCCGTCCGAGCTTAACGGCAACAGCATGTGGCTTTGGGAAAAATGCGTTAATTCGCTCGAAATTCTGACATTCCTTGATGTTGCTTATCACATGACGGGCGATGAAAAATACCGCAAGGAATTCATGCACCTTGCCATTGATGAGCACTATATTCTCAATGCGGCTCAACATAAAAAGGACGACGCAAGAATAACTCACATTGACGATAATCTTGCTTTCCTCTGCACCGCAACCATTCTCAGAATTGAAAAAGACGAAATGATAAGGTCACTTCTGCTTATGGGCATGAAGCATCATTGGGATTATGAAAGACCCGAGCACAGCAGCATGTGGAATCTGATTTACGGCGCATTCACGGACGAACCGTGCGATATTGACATTGCGGTTAAAGCGCTCAGAGACATTCCGATTGACTTCATCAACAGAAGAATGTATAATTCAAAGCGCAAGGATCTTGTTTTTGACGATGCGCAGGAAAAATGGGGCGGCAAAAAACAGCTTCTTATTCCGCTCGACCTTGATGAAAAACCGATGTTCAAATACGACAGGAACCCTTATGATTATGAGGGCGGCAACGATTCCGTTGCCCTCTGCCCGAGCTGTTATCTTCTCCCCTATTGGTTCGGCAGATACTACGGGCTTATTGATGATGAACAATAATTGAAAGCAGGGATTCAACATGATAGACTCATATATCAAAGCGCTCATTTCCAACGCCGTTGCTCACGGACTTATCGAGGAAACCGACCGTGTTTATTGCACAAACAGCATTTTATATCTGCTGAAAAAGGATTCGATTGATTTTTCCTGCCCCGAAGCAGAAGGCGAACTTCACGAGCTTCTGGATAAGATCTGCGACTATGCCGCAGAAAACGGTTTAATCGAGGATTCGATTACATACAGAGATTTGTTTGACACGGCGATTATGGGCGCCCTCACTCCCCGCCCGTCGCAGGTTATTGAAAAATTCGGCTCTCTCTATGCAGAATCGCCCGAAAAGGCAACGGATTATTACTACGCTCTGAGCGGCGACACAAATTATATCCGCCGTGACAGAATCGCAAAAATAATGAAATGGCAGTATGACAGCAATTACGGAACGATTGATATAACCGTCAATCTTTCAAAGCCCGAAAAAGACCCGAAAGCCATTGCCGCCGCCAAAAACGCTCCGCAGTCGGGCTATCCCAAATGCCAGCTTTGCAGGGAGTGCGAAGGCTATGCAGGCAGAGTTGATTTCCCCGCAAGGCAGAACCACAGAATTATTCCGATTAAGATTAATAATTCTCAATGGTTCATGCAGTATTCTCCTTATGTTTATTATAACGAGCATTGCATCGTTTTCAACGGTACGCACACTCCGATGAAAATTGACAAATCCGCATTTTCAAAACTTCTTGAATTTGTCGGCCTGTTCCCCCATTATTTCATCGGCTCAAATGCCGATCTGCCCATTGTCGGCGGCTCAATCCTGAGCCACGAGCATTTTCAGGGCGGCAGATATGAATTTGCAATGGAAAGAGCACCGATTGAAAAAGAGATTAGTTTCAGCGGCTTCGGTGACATAAAAGCAGGCATTGTCAAATGGCCGATGTCAACAATCAGGCTTCAGTCCGAAAGCCCCGAAAGGCTCGCCGAGCTTGCGGATATCATTCTCAACTCATGGCGGTCATACACCGATGAAAGCGCATTCATATTTGCGGAAACAGACGGCACGCCGCACAACACGATAACGCCCATTGCAAGGCGCAGAGGCGGCGCTTATGAGCTTGACCTCGTGCTTCGCAACAACATAACTACCGAGGAGCATCCGCTCGGCGTTTATCATCCCCATGCGGAGCTTCACCACATAAAGAAAGAGAATATAGGACTTATTGAAGTTATGGGGCTTGCCGTTCTTCCCCCGAGACTTAAAACCGAGCTTGAAGCTCTCGCAGATGCGATAGTCAGCGGCAAGGACCTCAGAGCAAGCGAAGAAACCGCAAAGCACGCTGATTGGGCTGAAAAATTCATTCCCGAATACAGCGATATCAATTCCGAAAATGTAATGGATATTCTCAAAGCCGAGGTCGGCAAGGTGTTTGCAACGGTTCTTGAACACGCAGGCGTTTTCAAGAGAGATTCCGAGGGCACGAAAGCCTTTGACAGATTCATAAATTCCGTTAAAACACGATAAAAACCGTAACCGATACCGTTAAGGTATTCAATATTGAAAGGAGAAAACCCGATGAAAAAAATTCTCGCACTTCTTCTTGCCGCTGTTCTCGTTTTCAGCTTTGCTGCATGCGGCAAAAAGGACACCCCCGATGAAACCACAACCACAACCGAGGCCATGGATGTTACCGAAGCTCCCGCAAACGCTGAAACACAGCCCGCAACAGACGCTGTATCAGACCCGACTGCTCCCGCTTCTTCCGACGCTTCAACGCCCGACGCTTCTGCTCCCGATGCAAGCACAACCGAGGGAACGACAGCGGCTCCCAAGATTGAAAAAGCTCCCGAAACAAAGGCTGAAATCATTGCTGTTTATAACAACGCCGTTAATTCGGCATTCGACGCAAAAGCAGGCTTTTATAAGGAGCGCATGACTGACAACGAAAATCTTGATGCAGGCGTTGCACTTAAAGCATTCAAGAGCCTTGTTTATAAATTCATGGGCGTTGGCGAAGAAAACAAATACACTGAGACCGTAACCAAGGGCAAGTGGGACAGCGACGCAAAGAGACATTATCTCCGCAAGAGCACTCTCACCGAGGCTGATGTTACAAACGCAACCTGCACCGCTAACGGCAATCAGTACACCATCGTTCTCAATGTTAAGGGCGGCAACAGTAAGGGCTCTGAAACCGAGAAGTACACAAACGCTCCCATTGACAAGTGCGGCATCTGCGTAGGCAAAGAAGACAAGGGCTACTATGACCACAAGACGGGCGAAGTCATTTATGACGCAGTTGAAGGCACCTACGCAGGCGCAGTTATCGAAGAAAGCTACAAGAACGCAAAGGTAACGGCAGTTGTTGACGGCGCAACAGGTCATCTTGTTAAGCTCACGGTTGAATTTGACATTGCCGTTGCAATTGATATCAGCGTCGGCTCGGGCACGGCAACCGCAACAACTCACATTATCTATAAAGATTTCAAGTATTAATTATTACCCTTTAAAAATTAATCGGCAGTCACCGAAAGGCGGCTGCCGATTTTTTTATTTGCCGATACGGAATCAATGAAACCGAGATCAATCCCTGATTCTTTTTCTTTTTGAATTATCCGTCTGCGCTTTGCAGACCAATATCGTGTCGTTGCCGATGACATCGATATCCTCCCACCTGACTCTGATTCTCTCACGCCTGCCGCAGATCCCCCAGTATTTCGGCTTGCCGAATACAATCAGCGCAACCACCCTGCCGCAGCAGGAATCGACCTCAACATCGCTTACAAATCCGAGACGGCAGCCGTTAGCTTTATTAATTACTTCCTTGCACCTGAGTTCCGTAATACAGCAATTCACGGCAATTCCTCCTATAAACCATTATAATAATAAAGTATATGCGGAGCAGATGATTATTTTGACAAAAAAAGCAGACCGGAATGAGAATTTGAAAGTCTCATTTGCGGCCTGCGCTGTTTTTTCTTTGCTCTGAGACAGGATTATCAGCCCGACTCAGAATATATTAAATTATCCGTGAGGGATAATGTTTGCAGAGGGTGATGCTTCTCAGCCCCTGAGCAGAGCATTCAGCTCAAGAATCTTGAAAAGCTTTTTGAATGTAAGGAACTTCTTTTCGTTGTTGATCTCTTTTAAGAGCTCCTTTTCGATTTCAAAGGTTTCATTATCGAATATCATAACATTCATCCTTTCTTTTCCTTTGTTGTGTCTTTATTATACTCATTTTTTTGAAAAAGTCAAGTGATATTGCACAAATATCGGCATTCCAATTTGTGCATATTGCATAAATAATTATCTTTCGGAAACTATTCAGCCTTTACAGATTAATTGAAAAGCTAAAAATTATTTTGGTTATTATGCACAATGAATTGAGGCTTTATTTAGCTAATATAAACAAAGAATGAACTTTAACTGTTTTTTCGACAAAAAAAGTTTGTTGAACTTTTTTAGTTAATTATCATTTAAATCATAATTATCCATTAAAAATAAAAGCAACCTGTATTACGATACTGAATCGACAATACAAGTTGCTTTTTATTATCCTGTTAAATCTGTTTCTTTTGGTCTTCGCTTAGTGCGACAGCCCTCTTTCCTTTTCTGCAAGCTTTCTGCCCATAAGAACTCCCATGACCGAAGCCATCATAAGTCCTCGTGTCCAACCGCTTGAATCGCCGAGGCAATGAAGCCCTTCAACATTAGTGTTGAAATCCTTATCCATTTTAACACGGTTGCTGTAGAATTTAAGCTCGGGAGAATAGAGCAGGGTTTCTCTTGAAGCAAAGCCGGGCACAACATGGTCAACCGCCTGAATGAAGTTGATGATATTTACCATTGCACGGTAAGGCATTGCGGCGGTGATATCGCCCGCAACGGCATCAACAAGGGTGGGCTTAACATTGGACTGCGAAAGCTCCTTTTGCCAAGTGCGTTTGCCGTCAAGAATATCGCCGAAGCGCTGAACGAGAATATGACCCGCTCCGAGCATATTAGTCAGCTCGCCGACCTTCTGAGCGTAAGCGATCGGCTGATTGAAAGGCTCATTGAAGTTATGGGAGCAAAGAATTGCAAGGTTTGTGTTGTTGGATTTAATGTCCTTATATGAATGACCGTTGACAACCGCAAGGTCATTGTCGTAATTCTCCTGGCTGACAAAGCCGCCCGGATTCTGGCAGAATGTGCGGACCTTATTTTTAAACGGAAGCGGATAACCGATAAGCTTTGATTCGTAAAGCACTTCGTTTATCTTCTCGATTATTTCGTTGCGGACTTCCACACGCACTCCGATATCAACCGTTCCGGGCTGATGAGCAATATTATGCTGGGCGCATTTAGCCTCAAGCCAATCGGCTCCTCGCCTGCCCGCCGCAATCACGGTATTGTCGGCATAAACCTCATGGCTGACCTTGCCGTCGGTTATGACAACGCCCATGCATTTGTCATCTTTCATTATAACATCAAGGCATTCAAAGCCGAACATCATTTCAACGCCGTTATTTGCAAGATGCTGTTCAATTGAATAATAAAGATCCTGCGCTTTCTCGGTTCCGAGATGACGAATCGGGCAGTCTACAAGCTTCAGACCCGTCTGAATCGCCTTGCTTCTGATTTCCTTAACTGCATCGCTGTTGCTGACACCCTCGATTTTTTCGTCTGCGCCGAATTCAAGATAAATCTTGTCGGTGTAATCTATGGTTTCCTGAGCGACATCTTCGCCGATAAGCGACGGAAGATCTCCGCCGACTTCATAGCTGAGCGAAAGCTTTCCGTCGGAAAATGCGCCTGCGCCCGAAAATCCCGTTGTTATATGGCAATAAGGCTTACAGCTTACGCAATGGCCGATTTTTGCCTTCGGGCAATGTCTGTCTTCAACTGCCTTGCCCTTTTCAACGATAAGAATTTTCTGCTTACTGCCGCACCTGAGCATTTCAAGAGCGGTGAATATTCCCGCAGGGCCTGCCCCTACGATAACCGTATCAAATTTCAACTTAATTTCTCTCCTGAATTATTATTTAGTCCGGAAGAGCATTGAGCATTTCGCAGAGATTCAGATAAAATGCCTGAGTTTCTTCCTTATCTGCAAAAAGTCCGATTGCAGTTCCGTGATCTCCCGTCTGAACGGGCATAACATTCCACACACCCGGCTGAACATTGTCGGGGTCATATTCGGTATAAGGCTCACCTATCGGATATTTTTCGCTCTCGGTATTAACAAGAGCATCGTTCGCAAGCCACTCATCATCATAAACATTTCCGTTGACCGGATCGGTAAACTTCAAAACGCCCATCGCAACAGATGTAAGCATTATAACGGGATTGGTCGTGATTCTCGGAAGCTGAATTCCGAGGCCGGGAACCTCAACCGTTGTTGAAAACGGATATGAGAAATAATATACATTTTCGTTAACGCTGAGCTTTTCGTTAAGCTTTTTGTTGCCCTCGGGAGTCAGGTCATATTGGCAGGAATCCTCTTTGTTATCAAGCGTTCTTTTCATAGCTGTAACCAAGGGATCCGCACCGCCGATGCCGGGAATCTCTGTCAAGCCGAACTGTTCAAGGTGGAAATCAACCATTCCGCCGTTGAAAATCGATCTGCCCATTATGCCCGCATAAAGAAAGCTTATGAATTGAACTACAACATCAAGACCGAGCGCTTCAAGCGGGTAATATATTGATGCGCTGTTGTGAGGAGTGCAAATCGTTGTTGCGCTCTTAACCCAGTCGCCCTTTCCGCCGGTAAACAGACCCGAAATTTCATTTTCGGGAGTGACAGCCATTTCTTCCGCCGAGCCTTCGGTCAAAAGCTGAATAAGAACTCTGATTGTCGTTCCGCCGAAGCTGTGACCGATTAAATGAATCTGCTGAATTTTTCCGTTTTCGTCAAGCTCGCCCCAATTTGGAATCAAGCCCTGATAATATGTTCTGCCATATCTTCTGTGGTTATACTCTTTTGAATGTGCTTCGCCGTAATCTACGGTTGTTCCGAGAATCTGGGCATAAAGCTCGCAGGCTCTGTCCCATGCGCTGCTGAGAGGGCCGACGGAAGCAGAATAACATTCGTAGCCTTCATTTTCAAGATAAGCCATGAGATCGCCCGTTGTTGCACCCCAATAGGGCATAATGCCGTTAATATCTTCAGCACCGCCCCAGCCGTTAAGGCCGTGAACAAAAACGAACGGCTCGGAATTTTTCGGCTGCCATTTGTTGTTATCCGCCGCAAAAGCAACCGTGCAGAAGGAAGTTAAAACCATAACAACCGACAGTACAAGACTAACAACTCTGCGAATTTTCATTTTTAACACATCCCATAAACCATTATTTGGTTATATTTAAACATAATTACAAAAAAATGGCAATAATCAGCAACAAATAAAATCAGACAAATCGCTTAAATTGTCTGAATTATATCAAAGATTTCCGACCCGGCGGATAACTGTCTTGAAATCTTCGATATCCATGATTTTGGGAACGGGATAGAGAGGATTGCCCTCTTTGGCGGCTCTCTGAGCGATAATCGGAACATCTTTTTCAAAAATATCGATATGCTCGGGAATATTGAGCGCCTTGTTAAAGTCTTTAATTTTCTGAATAAACAGCTTCGCTTTCTGCTCCTCTGAAAGCCCGTTTGTGTCAAGCCCCGCAACATCGGCAAGCTTTGCGAGAGGCTTATATGCCGAAGAGCCGTACCATTCAAGCACGTAGGGAAGAATTACAGCATTGGCAAGGCCGTGAGGAGTGCCGTACATTCCGCCGAGATTATGAGCTATCGCATGAACATAACCGACGTATGCTCTCGTGAAAGCAATACCTGCAAGATAAGATGCTTCAAGCATGTTTTCTCTTGCCTGAACATCCTTTCCGTTTTCATAGACCTTCAGGATATTGTCAAAAATCATCTTTGTTGCTTTCTCTGCTGCGGCAATTGTTCCTTTGGTGTTGCTGTGGCCAATGTAAGCCTCAACGGCATGGGTGAGAGCGTCCATACCCGTTGTTGAAGTGATGTGAGGCGGAAGGCCGAGAGTCAGCTCGGGGTCAAGAACCGCATATTTCGGGCGAAGCACGGGATCCTGCAAAGCATATTTTTCATGGGTCGCAGGGTCAGAAACGACCGCTGCAAGCGTTGTCTCCGAGCCTGTGCCCGCAGTTGTCGGAACAGCATAGAGAGTCGGAAGCTTCTTGAGAATTTTAAGAGTTCCTCTCATCTGCTGAACGCTCATCTTAGGCCTTGCGATTCTTGCCGCCGCAGCCTTTGCACAGTCCATCGGAGAACCGCCGCCGAAAGCGATAACGGCAGAGCAGTTATTGTCAATATAAAGCTGCCTTGCTTCTTCAATATTGTTGATAGTGGGATTCGGCTGAGTTCCGTCATAAACAACATAGTGAACTCCCGCTTTTTCAAGACCCTCAAAAAGTCCGTCAAGAAGATGCAGACCCATAAGACCCTTATCGGTGACTATCAGAACGCTGTTATGACCGTTAGCCTTAACAACCTCGGGCAGCTTCTTTACTCCGCCTGCGCCCTTAATAACCTCAGGCTCTTTCCAGCTCAGAAAATTAACCGCCACACGGAATATTCCCTGATAAGTTCTGCAATACATTTTAAAAAGTAACGATGCCGCCAAGTTGATTACCTCTATTCATTATAATTTATATAAGGAATATTTCCTCATACATTCAGTTATTATATCACACTTTTTCTACATGTGCAATACAAAACAAAGCTTTTGTCTGCATTTTTGCTTTCAAATCGGTGTTGATTTTCACGGCGTCTGATGATATAATCATTATGTTATCAATTATTCGGTTAAAATCCGAAAGGAGAAAATCAAATGCTAAAAATATCAACATTTGAAAAACGATTCATTGATTCCGAAGGCAGACAGCGCATTTTTAACGGAATGAACCTTTGCGACAAAGGCCGCCATGTTAAGGACGGGCAGGGAAGAACCTACTCCCTTGATTTTGATGAGGAGCTTATTTCGCAGTTAAGCAAATACGGCTTTAACCTTATCAGACTCGGCCTTACCTGGGACGGCGTTGAACCCGAGCCGAACAAATACAACGAGGAATATCTCGACAAGGTTCAGAAGGTTGCAGACCTTTGCGCAAAGTACGGAATTTATTTCTTCCTTGACATGCATCAGGATCTTTACGGCGGCGACGCAGAAAACAGCGGCGACGGCGCACCCGGCTGGGCATGTTTAACCGACGGCGCTGAGTTCAAGCCGACAAAATTAGTTTGGGCTGAGGGCTATTTCTGGGGCAAGGCAGTCCACAAATCATTTGATAATTTCTGGGCAAACAAAGAATACAACGGTGTCCCCCTCCAGACCTATTATTGCAACATGTGGAAGCATGTTGCCGAAAGATTCAAGGATCATCCCGCTCTTTTCGGCTTTGACCTTATGAACGAGCCTTTCCCCGGCACGGACGGAGGCAAGGTTTTCAGAAAGCTGATTGCAAATGTTGCAAAAACAGTTATCACCGACAAGCGTTGCAAGATAAGCTTCATGCTTAAGATGCTCACTACAAAGAACGCCATCAGATGCCTTGAGCCGTTTGACGACCCGACTCTTTTCAGAAAGGTTACGAGCGCAGGCGATAAGCTGATAAATAAATTTGACACCGGCGCATATTCCCTGTTTATCAACAGAACCGCAAAAGCCGTCAGAGAGGTTACCGACAACGGCATTATCATAATGGAAAACAGCTATTATTCCAATCTCGGCATCCCCTATTCCACTCCCGCTGTCAGCTACGACGGCGTGCGTGAAAAGAATCTCTGCTTCGCTCCTCACGCATATGACCTTATGGTTGACACGCCCGCATATAAATACGCAAGCAATTCCAGAGTCGGCTCTATTTTTGACGAACATAAACGCTCGCAGGACAGGCTCGACGTTCCCGTCATCGTCGGCGAATGGGGCGGTCAGTCCGAGGGAACGGATTGGCTGTTCCACATCAATTATCTGCTTGACAAATTCGATTCAAATCAGTGGGGTCAGACCTATTGGTGCTATTATGACGGTTTGCTTGACAATCCGATTATGACATCTCTCGTCAGAACCTCTCCCGTTGCGGTCTGCGGGGTTATCGACAAATACGGATATGACAGAGAAAACGATGTATTTACAATGTCCTTCACTCAGGACAGAGAGTATTCTCTGCCGACTGAAATTTATGTTCACAAAAAATATTCGGCTATCGAATGTGACGCCGAATATGCCGTTGAGCCGATTGCGGATTCAGAAGCCGCAATTCTCAAAATCAAGGGCAATCCGGGAGAACATAAGGTTACAATTAAATTTTAATCAAAAAGAACTGCCGCATTTTACGCCTTTATCTGCGCTGAATGCGGCAGTTCCGTGAAATTATCACATGAACAGAGGTCTGAATTTTTCAACCGAAGCAAGAGATACCGCTTCGTTACCCGCAACAATGATATGGTCTGCGAGCCTGATTCCGACTGAGAAAAGAACCGACGACAGCTCGCTTGTCATGTTAATGTCATCCTTTGACGGAGCGGCTATTCCGTTTGGGTGATTATGGGCAAAAATGACCTTATCTGCCTTGTTCCTCAGCGCGGTTTCAAGCACTTTGCGTTTATCAATGATAACGCTTCCCGGAGTTCCCTCCCCGAGCTTGCAGCAATTGAGGAGATTTCCGACGGCATCGAGGCAGAGCATATAAAACGACTCTACCTTGTTGCTTCCGTAATATTTGCGGATGATATAGTTCATCGCCTCCTCGGGCTCGGATAAATTGACCTTGGGCGAATTTGAGCTTTCAATATAGCGCCTGCATATCGACGGAATCATCGAAATAAGCAGAGCGGAGCTTTCGCCTATTCCGTCAACTTCCATAAGCTCCTCATAAGAAGCGTCAAAAACTCTGCTCAGAGAACCGAACGCCGCAATAAGCCTGTGGGCAATCTCATTGGTATCCTTTCTCGGAATGGAATAAAAAAGCAGAAGCTCCAGCAGATTATGGTCGGGCATTCCGTCGGCTCCCGCCCGTTTGAAGGTTTCTCTGACCCTTGCTCTGTGGTTTTCATGCAGATTTTCGGGCTTGTTGTTATTCTTGCTCACATTCACCGCTCCCAATTATAATGGATATATTATACACCATGAGAGCGGTTTTGAAAAGATATATTTTGATTCGGAGAGATAATAAATTGAAAACTTTCACCATTTCAAAAAACGACGCCGGGCAGAGGCTCGATAAATTCATAACAAAGGCCGTTCCTGCTCTGCCGAAATCGCTTATGTATAAGTATATCCGCACAAAGCGGATAAAGGTC
>JBJEQC010000097.1:0-4340 GCA_051881555.1 Acutalibacteraceae bacterium | reverse complement strand
AATTAATCAATTTCTATCGGGCGACCACACAGGGTCGCCCCTACTTTCATGTGCCGCAGGCACACTTCATTTCTTCATTTGATTTAGGGCGGGCGAACGCAGTTCGCCCCTACCGCTTTGCCGTTGATTTTTATTGATTTTCGGAACGCCGGGGACGGCGTTCCCTACTGAAAAAGCATATCTATATCAATAATTTTGCGTGAATGATAAAAGGCTTAGTTATCATTTGCATACTGTCATTGTGTCATGTATGTGTCTTTCAGAATCAATTATTGCTTGACTATTTCTGAGTCGTTGGATATAATAGCATCAGACAGTATGTCGGCCTTTGAGCCAATCCTGGAAAATTTTTCCGTGAGGCATGCTGTCGTTTTTATTTTACCAACTTTATTTATAATCACAATGTTTTATTAAAAAACAGATTACAAGTCGAATCCTTTCGGGTTCTGACCTGTAATCTGTTCTTTTTTGTTTATTTGTTTTTAACAGCCGTTATGCAAACAATCCGTTGAATGCTTCAACAACCGGTGCAAGGGCGCTGTTTATTGCTTCGCTGATGCCCTTGAAAATCAGGTTGATTGTTATGGGCAGCATTTCGGAATAGCCTGCCGTTCCGTAATTTTCAAAGAGCCAAAGGCTGAGCTTCTCGAAGAAATCCGAGGATTCCTCTTCCTCGCTTTTAGGTCCGTATCTTCCGATTTTAACAAGGATGGCATTGAGTCTTTCCTGAGCCGCCTCGGCTTCGCCGGGAACGGCAACCGTGTTATCAAGCACGGCTTCTGCCTGAGCAATCGCCGCCGCAAGCTCTGCCGCATCCTCTGCGCTCAGAGTTGAGGGATCAATGGCTTTTGCATCGGGAAGCATGCTATTGCTGAGCTTCTTTGTGTTTCTGCCCGTGTTGAACTGAGGAAATTCGGGGAGAGAATAAACATCCTCGATATCGTCGGTTGCAAGAATACGGGTTGCAAGCTTCATGATGATATCGTTACTGCCCGTGCTTTCGTGATTCTGATTGTCAAAATAGAATGTCGTTTCGGGCAGAAGACCTGCGGAAGCGTCAACAACTCTGTCGGGTGAAATGTGGTTATGGTCGGGATTTGTGCAATGAGTGTTCGCCTGAACATATCCCTCGGGGAGAGTTTCGCCGACATTTGCGCTCACTGCGCCCATTGAGGTTGAATCAAGCTGAATGATTCCGTCGGCATTCTCTTTATCCCATGATGTGCCGACATTGTAAATCTTGCAGTCGTAATCAACGACATTATAAACCTTAACGCCGTTTTCAACAAGTCTGAGAATGTTCTTATCGGAATTGAGCTGAGCCTGATAATAAATATCGGTCTGGCGTCTCAGCTCTGCCTTTTCGGGAGAGGAGAGAAGCTTGTTTGCCGCGGACTGATAATCCTTTGAGGGAACAAGCGCCCACATATTTGTGCTCGTTGCGAGAACCGAAACAAGGCCGTCAACCGCCGAATGGAGGCACTTCATCAGAACCTCATCGGGGAAGATTCTCAGCACGGATTCAATCATTCTCGCCTGGTCATAATCCATAAGCTCCTCAAGGAAGCCGTTGTAGAGATAGTCTTTATCATAGAAAGTGATATTGCCGTTGAAAACATCGCCGACGATGCTTGAGCCGTCAAGAGCGGGAACAATATAGACAACCTTGTTGAGGTCTTTATAAATTTCGGGATAATATTCAAGCAGACCGTTGGCAACCGTGCCGCCCAGACTGATGGGGACTATGTTTACCTTGTCGTGACCCGTCTCTGCCTTAACCGTCTGAATGAAACCGTAAAGCTCGTTAACGATTGCGATGTTATTGCCGAATGAATTGTAGGCGAAGTAATAGAGATGATCCTCGCCGACCTGAGCGGCATAGTCCTGAAGCGGAACGGAATCGTAAATCTCGCCTTTTTCGTATTCACTGCACTCGGCAAGCGAATAAGGATATCTTTCAAGCTTTATGTTGCCCGTTGAGTTGCCGTTATTGTCGCAGGCATTAACGGAGAAGCACATTGCGACGGCTTCGCCCAGAGCCTTTGAAAGCCCGATGTCATGCTGAGTAACAAGCGTCAGAAGCAGGGGAACAAGAAGCTTTTTAACAAGCGCAGGCACATCAACATAGGCGGGGAAGCAGTTAATTCTGTCGCCGTCATCGTCAAGCACATATTCGCCGTTGTCATCGGTCAGCCAGACATTGCTCTGACCGATGCCGTGAATAACGATTGTGGGGCAGTTATCGCAGTTGCCGCCGCACGCCGTTTTTGTATCGGCTGCGGAAGCTCCGACCGCTGCGATTGAAACGAGCATTGCAAGCGCAAGGACAAATGCAACTATTCTTTTTTTCATTTTCGGTTTTCCTTCCGTTATCTGAATATTTTGTCAAACAGACTGCCGCCTCCGAGAGTTTTGAGGAGGAACAGGCTGAAATTCTCAGCGGCTTTTTCAACATAAGGAGCAAGCTTTGAGGGCTCCTCCTCGGGCTGATATCTGCCGACCTTAACAAGAATATCCTTGAGTCTCTGATCTGCGGCGTCAACTCTGTCTGCGTCTGCAATTGTCAATGCAAGAACCGCATCGCCCTCGGCGATTGCCGCAGTCAGCTCTGCCTTATCCTCTGCGCTGAGGCTTGTATTATTTTCAAGCTCATCCTTAGCGTCGGGAAGTCTCCAGCGGCGGATGCCCTTTGTGTTGCAGGTATAGTTGAACTGAGGATATTTTTCGGGATTGTCGTGAACATTTGAAACCTCGCCGATAAAGATAGCCTTTGCAAGATTCAGAACAACATCGTTGTTGCCGACCTCATGGTGCTGATTGAGGAAAATCCAAGTGTTGTCGGGAAGAACGGCGGTTGAAACATCAATCTTATTGTCGGGGGAAATATAGCTGTATTCGGGGTAATCGGGGTTGGTGTAAGCCTGCTTGTAGCCCTCGGGGAGAGTCTGACCTGCGGGTGCTCCCGTTGCGCCCATTGTGGTTGAGGACATGTTGATGATTCCGTCGGTGTTAACTCTGTTGGCGGAATCAACGATGTTGAAGAAGCTGTACATCTGCTCGCCGAAAGCAAGGTTTGAGCCTGAAATCGAGTTAACCTTTACGCCGTCGGCAACAGCGGCAAGAATGTTGTCTTTAAGGTTGAGCCTTGCCTGCTGGAAGCGGTCGGTTTTTGCCCTGAGCTCCGCTTTTTCGGGGGAGCTGAGGTATTTATCGGCAAGAGCTTCGTATCTGTATGAGGGAACCATCGCCCACATCTGCGGGCAGTTAATCATAATCGTGTCAAGGATTGCGCTGATTGCGCCCGAAAGAAGTGCGTCAACGCCCGAACGGGGAAGAATGTGAAGAACGGCATTGATAATATAGCCGAAAGTGGGGTCGTCATTCTCTTCTTCCATGATGCCCGCAATATACTCGTGATAGAGATATTCGTCTGAAAGATTCCACTTTCTTGCGTACATATCCGCAACGATATCCGTGCCGTTAAGGCAAGCAACGGCGTTAACTATCTGATCAAGATCCTCATGGCCGTATTTGTCAAGATAAGCGGTAAGGATAGTGCCGCCGAGGCTGACGGGGAGGAACGAAACCTTATCGTGACCCGTCTGCTCCTTAACCATTTTGATATATTCATGCAGCTCGTCAGCCGATTCCATGGGATCGCCGACAAGATTGAAGGTGAACATATAAATATGGTCGCCGCCGATTTCCTTTTCGAGAGCCTGAATGGGAACCATTCTGTAAAGCCACTGAAGATCGTCTTCCGTCATTTCGGAAATGGGGTGATTCCATCTCTTTGTCTGAAGATTCTCAACATGATTGCCGTTGTCATCGCATTTCTGAATTGAGAACAGATAGCTTGCGGCATCATAAGCGGCATCGTCAAGACCTACATTGTGCTGTGTTATAATTGTTGCAAAAATGCTGAACAGAAGCTTGGGAACTATCTTGATTATGTTGCGGGTTTCAAGAATCAGCAGAGTTCCGCCGATCTGCTTGCCGTCTGAATCAAGCACGGGCTCGTTGTTTTCGTCATAAAGATATGTCGGCGAATGATTGATGCCGGGAAGAATAATAACGGGCGAATAATCGCAGTCACATTCTCCGTCTGCTGCGCTCGCAACGGCTGCCAAAGCTCCGCTTGAAACAAGCAATGCGGCGCAAAGAATAAGGGAGATAATTCTTCTTAATCCTTTTTTCATTTTGTTTGCACTCTCCTTTGGTGGATCGGTTGAGCTACCGATAAATATACAGTTTATGTTACCATATTTTTTATATAATTTCAACAATTTATTTGAAATAATTGTACCGATTTTCTATTTGATTTCAAAACTCGTTTTTTA
>JBJEQC010000096.1:0-4348 GCA_051881555.1 Acutalibacteraceae bacterium | reverse complement strand
CACGAATAAAGGGTACTGCCTTTCCGACGAAAATGACATAATTTCCGTCCCCGGGATAAAGCCGTTTCTGTCCGATAAAAGTCAGCCTTATGCCGATAAAATTCTGATATACAAATCCTTGGAATCCACCAACAAAACCGCCAAAGAAATGGCTGTTGCAGGAGCTGAGCACGGAACGGTCATTATTTCCGACTGTCAGACAAAAGGTAGAGGCAGACATTCCCGCAACTTCTTTTCACCCGCCGGCGGCGGATTATACATGAGCCTCATATTACGCCCCGAAATATTGCATTTTGAAAATCCGACCTCCGTTACCGCTTTTGCCGCCGTGTCGGTCTGCAAAGCGATAGAAAGCATTTCAAAAAAAGAGCCGAAAATCAAATGGGTCAACGATATTTTTATTGACGGAAAAAAAGTTTGCGGAATTTTAACCGAAGCCGTAACCGACTTTGAAAGCGGCAGTCTTGAATGGATTGTTCTCGGCATCGGTATAAATGTTTACACACGCAAGGAAGAATTTCCGATTGACCTGCAATCTTCAGCTACCTCCATTTATCCCGATGAAAAGATGCTCGGAGTGAGAAACAAGCTGTCTGCGGAAATTATAAACAGAATCTTGGGATATGATACTCCGCCAAGCGAACCGGAGATATTTGAAGAATATAAAAAAAGACTTATGATGTTGGGTAAGGAAATAACCGTTATCCGGAATCGGACGGAATATAAGGCGATTGCAACAGATGTTGATTCCGTCGGACATCTGATTGTAAAAAACGAAAACGGCGAAATCATCACCCTTTCTTCCGGTGAAATCCGTATATAAAAGCAGATAATTCAATTCAAAGCGGTAAATTGTCAACTTATTTTATGGCGTTGGTTGACAATTAGCCGCTTTTGTGCTATAATTCAGACTGCAAAATGTCAGAGAAAGCACCGGTCAAGGGAGGTTTGAAAATGAATTTAAGACCGCACCACCTGCTTTGTATTCAGAAATTTACGGGTCACGGATATAATGAAGTCTTCACCGCACACATGAAATCCGTTGTGTCGGAGCTTTCGGAGAATCCCGGGGCGGAAATCACCGTTGCTCAAGGGTGTGACGATCTTTGCAAAATGTGCCCGAATAACATAAACGGCGTTTGCGCTTCACTTGAAAAACCGGCTTTAATGGACAGCGCCGTTCTCGGCATATGCGGTCTGACCTACGGAGAAAAGATTCCGTGGGCAAAGACTGCAAAAAAAGCACGGGAGCTGATTTTTGAAACAGAGGAATTTAATAAAATTTGCGCCTGCTGCCAATGGTTTGAGCTTTGCAGGAGTACGGAGGCTAACAATGAATAAAGAAAAAAATCAAAAATTCAGGACAATTGACTTGGTTTACATTGCATTCGGTGCAGTTCTGATTTCGGTATGCTCCTGGATAAGCGTTCCGACAACCGTACCGTTCACAATGCAGACCTTCGCCGTATTTTTCATGCTGTCAGCTTTGGGCGGCAAGCGTGGAACGGTATCCGTTATATTATATGTATTGCTCGGAGCGTTCGGAGTGCCGGTATTTTCGCAGTTTACTTCCGGAATCGGTATTCTTCTCGGCAACACGGGCGGATACATAATCGGTTTTATTTTTATGGGGCTTGTCTATTGGCTGACCGTTCGTTTGCTCGGTAAAAAGCTGTGGGTGGAAATCCTCGCCATGGTTATCGGTCTGGCTGTGTGTTACGCCTTCGGAACAGCGTGGTTTATGGTTGTCTATGCCAAAGCAAACGGAGCCGTGGGGCTTGCAACGGTTCTTTCGTGGTGCGTAATTCCGTTTATCATTCCCGACCTTGTCAAGCTCGGATTGGCGTTGACCTTGGCACGGCGCTTATCCCCCGTTCTTAAATTACAATAAGCATATGCCCTTCTGCACCGTTCATACCCGTTAATTTGTGATTGACAAATTATGCAAATTAGTTTAGAATATTTCTATACAGAGGGGTACGGGAATGACGGCACGCCATGCAGAAACAACCGCCGTGTTCGGGTTCTCCCCGAGCACGGTATTTTTTGTCATTTCCCGCAACATTGCCCCCGGAACAAGGAGGAAAGCCAATGAAAAGAACGCTTAATAAAATCTTATCCGTATTGCTGGCTGCGGCGTTGCTCGTCGGTATCTCGCCGCTGTGCGGAATTGACCTGTCGGTGAGAACTGAGGCGACTGATTTGTCTTCATATGAGGTCGGAGATACATTTGAATTCGGCTCATATCCGCAGAGCAAGGTAACCGACAGCGACCTTCTCGCCAAGCTTGAGGCGGCAGGAGAAGAGTATGAATGGATATCATACGGCTATTATTCCGGTACCGGCAATTTCTTTGACGGCGAAATGAAGCCGGGTGACTTCATGCTCTATAAAGATTTTGATTACGACGGAACAAAATACAGAGCTGTAAATATTTCAGGTTACCGTCCTAATAATACAGGACAGGTTTCTTCCGTATATCACTCAAGCCAGAGTTCTAACGGATATTTCGCCGGGAATACATATTATTTCAGATATGAGCCGATTACATGGCGTGTTCTTGACCCGAGCGAAGGCTATGTTATGAGCAACACCGTCATCGACGCACAGGCATATCAGAACTTTGTATATCAGAACGGTGATGAATATTATAACAGCAAGAGCTGCGAGAGCTACGCTTCCGACTGGGCGACAAGCTCGCTTCGTCAGTGGCTGAACAACGATTTCTATAACACGGCTTTTTCTGCCGAGGAGAAAGCCCGGATAGGCACAACGCATCTTGAAAACAAGACCACCTCTTCAAGCACATATGACAGCGCAAATACTTATGATAAAATCTTTCTTCTCTCATATGACGACGCATTAAACGGCGAATACGGTTTCAGCCCTGACAGAGACGCCTTTGATGCGGCAAGAAAAATAAGCGGAACAGATTATGCATCGTGTCAGGGTTTACGAAATCAGGTACACGAATCCACTTTTTGGTTTCTGCGTTCGCCCGGTGATTCCCGTTCTGTAGCATATATTGATTTGAGAGGCTCAGTCCGCCAAATTGTTCCGGTCATTGAATCTTGTTATGGCGTTATTCCGGCTTTTAAATTCAACCCGAAGCATGAATACACTAAGACCGTAACAGACCCGACCTGCACCGAGCAGGGCTACACAACCTACACCTGCGATTGCGGCGACACATATGTTGACGATTATGTTGACGCACTCGGTCACAGCCCTGTCAAAATCAACCGCAAAGAAGCAACCTGCACGGAGGACGGCAACATCGAATACTACACCTGCTCCGTCTGCGACAAGCTCTTTGCGGATGAAGAAGCAACAACCGAAATAACCCTTGAAGATACGGTTATTCCCGCAAACGGACACAGCCTTGATAAGACAGAACGCAAAGAAGCAACCTGCACGGAGGACGGCAACATCGAATACTACACCTGTTCCGTCTGCGACAAGCTCTTTGCAGATGAAAAAGCGACAACCGAAATAACTCTTGAAGATACGGTTATTACCGCAATCGGTCACGATTATGACAGCGTTGTTACTCCTCCGACCTGCACCGAAGCGGGCTATACAACCCACACCTGTGCAAACTGCGGCGACAGCTATGTTGACAGCGAGGTTCCCGCAACGGGTCACAGCTTTAAATTCTTTAAGTGCGTCAACTGCGGAATGCATTACGGTTGCAAAGGTGCAAACTGCGTTTTCTGCTCAATAGTTCGCTGGTTTGACGGCTTAATCAACAGCTGCGAAATCTGGCTGACTGAAGCTCCCGTTTCAGTCGGTAAATGGTTTGTCGGAGTGTTCAACAGCATTGTTTCGGCAATGAAATAATTCAATTGTTTCGGAAATAAATTATTTGATTGTTTCCTTAATATAATAATTCTGATTGCATATCGCCCGCCGGGTCAATCCCTGCGGGCGGTTTTCGTAGGGGCAGCCCTTGCTGCTGTCCGTGAAAACAGCAGAAATTATCGTCAACACGGTAGGGGCGAACTGTGTTCGCCTGCCGTATGTTATTTACGCAAAGTTGTTGATATATAACGATTTTTTTCGTAGGGAACGCTGTCCTCAGCGTTCCGAAAAATATGAATGGCTAACGGCAAAATCCGTAGGGTTCGGCGTCCCCGACGAACCAATTCGCCAAGGGCGAATAAATTGTTAAAATGATAATTTTATAAATTCAAAACGGCGGGAGCAAGTCACCGCCATACCGTGAATACTGCAAAATACGTTAACTCTGCATTTTTGACGATGTGGGCATCGTCCACTACAAATTGAAAAAATAAATCGTAGGGACAGCCCTTGCGGCTGTCCGTGAAAACATATCAAATCCCACGGA
>JBJEQC010000095.1:0-4376 GCA_051881555.1 Acutalibacteraceae bacterium | reverse complement strand
AAAGATTTTTAACGCAGACGGGGCGGAAATAAGCCCCTCAAAACCATATTTATTGTTGTTAAAAAAACTAAATAAAGTATATCATATTATATTTAAAAAATAAAGGGTAAATTATCATAAAAGCTCAAATTAATGTTTCACGTGAAACAGCGAAAGGGGCAGACTCGTTAAAGCCTGCCCCTCCCGCTGTGGATGTGGGTGTGAAAGAGAAAGATATGGTAAGTTGAAGATGTCAAGATAAATTCAGGCAGATGATTTTTTCGCTTTTATGACGCATCCGCCGTTTTTGGGTATGCGAACGATATATTCAATGTATTCATCCGTTTCGCTTTTTGCGGAATCTGCTTCTATACCTGCCCGTCGCATGGTGTCAACGGCATGATTAAGAGTATTGACGAAAATTCGGACATCTTTGAAAAGCTTGACTGTCGGCTGTCTCGGCCTTTTGTCGTTATTCAGAATCTGCGATACAAGCCGTTCAGTTTCGGCAACATTCAGCCGCTTTTCGGCAACGATTGACATTGCCCGTTCCATCTGACTGTTGCTCGTGAGCCTCAGCAAAGCTCTTGCATGGCGTTCTGTCAGATTTTCCTGAGTTATTTTCAGCCTTATTTCTTCGGGCAGTCTGAGCAGGCGCAGTTTATTTGATATTGTCGGCGGCGCTTTGCCGAGCCTTTTGCAGACCTCGTCCCGGCTCATGCCGAAATCGTTAATCAGTTTTTCAATTGCCTGCGCTTCCTCAAAAAATCCGAGGTCGCTTCGCTGAACATTTTCAAGCAGAGCAAAGAGAGCGGATTTTTTGTCGTCAACCTCCATGATGATGCATGGAATCTGCGGAACGCCGACAAGCCTTGAAGCTCTCAGGCGGCGTTCGCCCGAAATGAGTTCGTATTGACCCTGTGAGTTTATGCGAACGGCAATCGGCTGAATTATTCCGTTTTGCCTTATGCTCTGAGCCAATCCCTCAAGCTCGTCAAAATCAAAACGGCTTCGGGGCTGATTGGGGTTCGGATAAATATCCTCCTGGGGAATAAGTATTATCTGACCGCCGATTTTATATTTTCCGCTTTTCAAAAATCAAATCCCCCTGTTCGATTCGTTAGGGTAACGACGGTTATCTCCGTTACCCTACCTAAATGATAACACTGAAAAGGGGGATTGTCCAGCATTTTCGTTCGCCAAGAAACAGCGGCGCTCGACAATAATTTTTAATTTTAAAGCGGTTTTTTGGCAATCTGAGCAGACGGTCTGGGATATTTTGGTAAATTTTGCGATATCTTTTTGATAATAATTATTGTTCTTTCCGCTCCGTCGGAGAGAGTAAAGCTCTTTTGAGCGATAATTTCACCGCCGAGGGTTTTAATTGCATTTTCCGCAAGCTTGATTTCTTCCTGAGCCTTTGCGCCCTTCATCGCCGCAAAAATTCCGCCTTTTTTGACGAAAGGCAGGCAATATTCGCAAAGAATGTTGAGAGCTGCCACGGCACGGGAACAGACTATATCAAAGCTTTCACGATACTCGGGCTTTTGGGCGGCTTCTTCGGCTCTTGAATGAAGCACATTGGCGTTTAGCCCGAGGCTGTCAACGGTATCCGCAACATATCTCAACTTTTTTGCAGTGCTGTCAAGCATGGTTAAATCAAGGTCGGGCCGCATAATCAGCATAGGTATTCCGGGAAAGCCTGCTCCCGTTCCGACATCAAGCACCCTTGCTCCATTCTTAAATTCAAATGCCGACAAAACGGAAATGCTGTCTGCAAAATGCTTGACGGCGATTCCGTCAGGGTCGGTTATTGCGGTCAGATTCATTGTTTTGTTTTGCTCAACAAGCAGCTCGGCTGATTTTTCAAAGCGGTCAAGCTGTTCCGACGATACGGGAATACCGAGTTTTTCCGCATCGGCAAGCAAAAGAGATGAATTATATATCATTTTTACCGTACCTTTCAAGATAAATAAGCAAAACAGAGATATCGGCAGGGGAAACGCCCGAAATTCTCGAAGCCTGCCCGACGGTTTCGGGGCGAATCTTTCCGAGCTTTTCAACGGCTTCAAGCCTCAGACCTTTTACATCGGAATAGTCAATATCGCTCGGCAGGCGTTTAACTTCAAGGCGGCGCATTTCGTTGATTTGCTGCTGCTGTCTTTTGATATATCCCTCATATTTAATATCAATCTCAACCTGCTCAAATATTTCGGGCGGCAGGTCGGGTCTTGACTTATCAAACGGAGCAAGTGCGGCATAATCAATCTGAGGTCTGCGGAGAAGTTCAATCATTTTAACGCCCTTTTCAAGCGCAGATGTTCCACGTGAAACAAGTATTTCATCTATTTTATCGGTTTTCGGTATTGATAGATTTTCAACTCTTTCCCTTTCAGCGGCAATCAAATCAAGCTTTTTGAGAAAGGCATTATATCTTTCATCGGAAATCAGCCCGACTCTGTGACCGAATTCGGTAAGTCTGCGGTCAGCGTTATCCTGACGAAGAATGAGGCGATATTCCGAGCGTGAAGTCATCATTCTGTAAGGGTCTGAACAGCCCTTTGTTACAAGGTCGTCAATCAGAGTGCCGATATAAGAGGTTGTTCTGTCGAGAATAAGCGGCTCTTTGCCGAGAATTTTCAGAGCAGCGTTAATTCCCGCAACAAGTCCCTGAGCGGCGGCTTCCTCGTATCCGCTCGAACCGTTGAACTGACCTGCGCCGTAAAGCCCGTCAAAATCCTTGAATTCAAGCGTCTGACGCAAAGAAAGAGGGTCAACGCAGTCATATTCAATCGCATATGCGGTTCTGAGAAACTCAGCATTTTCAAGACCGGGAATGCTGTGGACTATTTTAAGTTGAACATCCTCGGGCAGGGAGGAGGAAAGCCCCTGAAGATACATTTCATCGGTTTTTGCTCCGCATGGCTCAACGAAAATCTGATGACGCTCTTTTTCGGAGAATCTGACGATTTTATCTTCAATGCTCGGGCAATACCGAGGGCCTACTCCGTCAATCTTGCCCGAATAGAGAGGGGAACGGCTGAGATTATCAAGAATAATTTTCTTTGTTTCCTCTCCCGTATAAGCGATATAACAAGGCTCGGTGTTTTTAACTTCGGCAGAATCGTCAAAGGAAAATTTAACTATATTTTCATCGCCGAACTGCGGTTCAAGCTTTTCAAAATCAACACTTCTGCGATTAATTCTCGGGGGAGTGCCAGTTTTGAACCGTCGTGTCTTAACTCCGAGGTCTTTCAAAGCCTTGGCAAGCCCGACTGAAGGAAACATTCCGTCAGGGCCGCTTTCATAGGAAACATCTCCGATATAAACTCTGCCTGAAAGAAATGTGCCCGTTGCGATGATAACGGCCTTAACACGGTGAACGGCTTCAAGGCGGGTTTTGAGCAGCCATTCATCGCCGTCACGCTTGATATCGACTATTTCAGCCTGGCGAAGATAGAGATTTTTCTGTTTTTCAAGCACGGCTTTCATATAATCGGAATAAGCCCTGCGGTCAATCTGCGCTCTCAGGCTGTGAACGGCAGGCCCTTTGCCGAGATTGAGCATACGGCTTTGCAGGGTGTTGAAGTCGGCGGCGATACCCATTTCACCGCCGAGTGCGTCGATTTCACGCACGAGATGACCCTTTGAAGTGCCGCCGATTGAGGGATTACAGGGCATATTGCCGACCCAATCAAGGTTAATCGTAAACACAGCCGTTTTACAGCCGAGACGGGCAGAGGCAAGACCCGCTTCAATGCCCGCATGACCCGCGCCGATAACGGCAACATCAAAATTTTCAGAGATATATTCCATAAAAACACCTTTGCTGAATTAATTGCTTAATTAAAATACTAAAAATCATTATATCATATATATACGGTTTTTGAAAGCCTTGAAAGCAAAAAAATATATGATATAATTAAAATAGAAAAATAATGGGAGGAACGGTAAATGAAAAAATCAAAGCAAATCACGCTCGGCATATTAATATCGCTCGGAGTATGGATTATCGGAATTTTATCCTGCGGCTCAATCTATCTCGGAGACGAGCTGGATTTCTGGGAAGGATTGCCCGCACTATCGCTGATTTATCCGTTAATTATTTCCGCATATGCGATAGCTTCAGCTTTTGTTTCGAAGAAAAAAGACCTGCCTCATTTCTTTAAGGCAAGTCAGGCAGTTCTGCTGATACCGTTTATCAGCTATTTAATTGTCTTTATTGCATATTATTTCAACGAAATGTTTTTCAATCCGCTGATGCCGATAGTTTTCTGCATCTTCATGTATCCCGCAATTCCGTTAACTTCAACGGTTATCGGTTCACTTGACCTTTTTTATTCGGAGCCATTGATGTATGTTGAATTCGCAATAATGACAATTTCAGTCATTGCGGC